>NZ_JBHZOP010000229.1:0-1497 GCF_042787595.1 Stenotrophomonas sp. YIM B13575
GGGTCCGGTTGCGGGGGACGCTGCAAGTACGTCCCTGTAAGCTCGGTCGCGCCATCCATGGCGCTCACGCCCCCGCAACCGGACCCACCCCGCCTTCGACAGTTTCCCGTGATCTGTCGGAACGGCACGGGGTCCGCTGCTGCTGTTGATGGGTGTCGGCTGCTGCTGTTGGTGGGTGTCGACCTTGGTCGACACGGTAGATCCAGGCCATGCGTGGATGACACGCGCGACTGGATTTCTGGTTCATCTGTGCCTCACGCGGAAGGCCGATGAAGGTTCATGCTATGCAGCCACGCAACGCACAGGACATCGCACTTCCATGGCACGGACCCGGGTCGGCATCATCTTCGGTGGCAGGTCTTCCGAACACGAGGTTTCACTGCAGTCGGCGAAGAACATTCTCGATGCGCTGGATCGGGAGCGCTTCGAGCCGGTGCTGGTCGGCATCGACAAGCAGGGCCAGTGGCACCTGAGCCAGCCGGATACTTTCCTGCTCAATGCGGATGATCCGGCGCGCATCGCCCTGCATGCTTCCGGTACCGCGCTGGCGGTGCTGCCCGGTACCGAGCAGGCGCAGCTGCAGCCGACCGATGCGGGCAGCGCGCTGGGGCAGATCGATGTGGTGTTGCCGATCGTGCACGGGCCACTGGGCGAGGACGGTGCGCTGCAGGGGCTGCTGCGCATGGCCAACCTGCCCTTCGTCGGCTCGCCGGTGCTGGGTTCGGCGGTGGCCATGGACAAGGACGTGACCAAGCGCCTGCTGCGTGATGCCGGCCTGCAGGTGGCGCCCTGGGTGTGCATCCGTCGCCATGAAGCCGATGCGGTCGATGTCGCGGCGCTGATCGAAGTGCTTGGCCTGCCGCTGTTCGTGAAGCCGGCCAACCAGGGCTCATCGGTGGGCGTGAGCAAGGTCAAGGATGCAGCGGGTTTCGCCGCGGCATTGCAGACCGCACTGCGCTACGACCACAAGGTCCTGGTGGAATCGGCCGTGGCCGGCCGCGAGATCGAATGCGCCGTGCTCGGCAACGAGCGGCCGCAGGCCAGCGTCTGTGGCGAGGTGGTACTGCACGACGAGTTCTATGCCTACGACACCAAGTACATCAACGAAGACGGTGCTGAGGTGGTGGTACCGGCCGCAATCGATGCGGCAACGCAGGCGCGTATCCAGCAGATCGCGTTGCAGGCCTACCAGACGCTGGAGTGCGCCGGCATGGCGCGTGTGGATGTGTTCCTGACCGCCGATGGCCAGATCGTCATCAATGAAGTCAACACGCTACCGGGCTTCACCCGCATCAGCATGTATCCGAAGCTGTGGGGCGCCAGTGGCGTGGACTACACCACGCTGATCACGCGCCTGATCGAGCTGGCGCTGGAACGGCACGAAGCCGATCGCGGATTGCATAGCGCAGTTCGTTGACCGCGCTTCGGTACCGCGCTTCGGTAGTGCCGGCCGCTGGCCGGCAACCCCGCAACTGTCGAGGTTGCCGGCCAACGGCC
>NZ_JBHZOP010000028.1:0-39831 GCF_042787595.1 Stenotrophomonas sp. YIM B13575
TGCTGGAGTTGTAGAGCCGAGCCCATGCTCGGCTGTCCACAGCAGCCGAGCATGGGCTCGGCTCTACAGAAGGCGGCCTCCCGCACGCCTGAATCCGGCGCCACGCCGTGCCCCTGTCAAGCCTTGTGGCAACCCCCTGCCCTCGCTACCCTGACCGGGCACTCCAGCGCTTCCCGACCCCGGCGACGATTCCCGCGTCTGCACCCGGGGCCTGCGCGCTCCAACCTGGTCCGGCATGTCCAACTCCCGCTTCGTACATCTCCACGTCCACACCGAGTTCTCGCTGGCGGACTCGACCATCCGCGTGCCGGCCAAGCCGGACCAGGCTGACCCGAAAAAAGCCAAGCAGGCCAACCTGCTGTCGCGCTCGGTCGAACTGGGCCTGCCTGCGCTGGCGGTAACCGACCTCAACAACCTGTTCGCCCTGGTCAAGTTCTACAAGGCCGCCGAAGGCGTGGGCATCAAGCCCATCGCCGGCGCCGACGTGATGATCGCCGAGGAAGGCCAGGACCCGTGGCGGATGACGCTGCTGTGCCGCGACCGCGAGGGCTACCTGAGCCTGTCGCGGCTGCTGACCCGGGCGTGGATGGAAGGCCATCGCCCCGAGGGCGGCGTGGCCGTGCATCCGGACTGGCTGAAGGCCGGCAACGCCAACCTGTTCGCCCTGGCCGGCCGTGACAGCCTGGCCGGGCGGCTGGCGCTGGATGGCAAGCACGATCTGGCCGAACAGCAGCTGGCCGACTGGCAGCGCGTGTTCGGCGACGGCCTGCACCTGGAGCTGACCCGCACCGGCCGTGATGGCGAAGAGAGCTTCAACCAGTTCGCGCTGATGGCCGCCGGCCAGCGCGGCCTGCCAGTGATCGCCAGCAACGACGTGCGCTTCCTGTCGCCGTCCGATTTCAGCGCGCACGAAGCACGCGTGTGCATCTCCACCGGCCGCGTCCTGGATGACCCCAAGCGACCACGCGAGTACAGCGACCAGCAGTACCTGAAGTCCGCCGAGGAGATGTGCGCGCTGTTTGCCGACATCCCCGATGCGATCGACAACACGCTGGCGCTGGCCGAGCGCTGCAACATCGAGATGCGCCTGGGCACCTACTTCCTGCCCGACTATCCGGTGCCCGACGACGAGACGCTGGACAGCTGGATCCGCAGTGAATCGCGCAAGGGCCTGGCCGCGCGCCTGGAAAAGAATCCCATCGCGCCCGGCATGACCGCGCAGGATTACAGCGACCGCCTCGAGTTCGAGCTGGACACCATCATCAAGATGGGCTTCCCCGGCTACTTCCTGATCGTGGCCGACTTCATCCAGTGGGGCAAGGCGCAGGGCATCCCGATCGGCCCGGGCCGTGGTTCCGGTGCCGGCTCGCTGGTGGCGTGGGCGCTGCAGATCACCGATCTGGACCCGCTGCCGTACAACCTGCTGTTCGAGCGCTTCCTCAACCCCGAACGCGTGTCGATGCCCGACTTCGACATCGACTTCTGCATGGACCGCCGCGACGAAGTCATCGACTACGTCGCGCGCAAGTATGGCCGCGAGCGGGTCAGCCAGATCATCACCTACGGCACCATGGCGGCCAAGGCGGTGGTGCGCGACTCCGGCCGCGTGCTCGGCTTCCCCTATGGCCTGGTCGACGGCGTCGCCAAGCTGATCCCGAACATCCTCGGCATCTCACTGAAGGACGCGATGGGTGAGGGCAAGGACAGCGAGATGGCCTCGCCCGAGCTGATCCAGCGCTACCAGAGCGAGGACGATGTCCGCGACCTGATCGACCTTGCGCGGCAGCTGGAAGACCTCACCCGCAACGCCGGCAAGCACGCCGGCGGCGTGGTGATCGCGCCCGAACCGCTGAGCGAGTTCTGCCCGCTGTTCGCCGAACACGATGAAGAGGGCCGCGGCAAGAATCCGGTCACCCAGTTCGACAAGAACGACGTTGAAGAAGTCGGCCTGGTGAAGTTCGACTTCCTCGGCCTGCGCACGCTGACGATCATCGACTGGGCGGTGAAGGCGATCAACAAGCGCCACGAGCGCGCCGGCATTCCGCCGGTGGACATCACCCAGCTGCCGCTGGACGATGCGCCCACCTACAAGGACATCTTCGCCTCGGGCAATACCGGTGCGGTGTTCCAGTTCGAATCCTCGGGCATGCGCCGCCTGCTGAAGGACGCCAAGCCCGACCGTTTCGAGGACCTGATCGCGCTGGTGTCGCTGTACCGGCCCGGCCCGATGGACCTGATTCCCTCCTTCGTCGACCGCAAGCACGGGCGCGAAGACGTGGAGTATCCCGATCCGCGCACCGAGCGCATCCTGCGCGACACCTACGGCATCATGGTGTACCAGGAGCAGGTGATGCAGATGGCGCAGATCGTCGGCGGCTACTCGCTGGGCGGCGCCGATCTGCTACGCCGTGCGATGGGCAAGAAGGTGCCGGCGGAAATGGCCAAGCACCGCGAGATCTTCCGCGAAGGTGCGGCCAAGGACGGCGTCGGCGAAGCCAAGGCCGATGCGATCTTCGACCTGATGGAGAAGTTCGCCGGCTACGGCTTCAACAAGTCGCACGCCGCCGCCTACGCGCTGGTGAGTTACCAGACGGCCTGGCTCAAGCGCCATTACCCGGCCGAGTTCATGGCCGCGACGCTGTCTTCGGACATGGACAACACCGAAAAGGTGGTCGGCTTCCTGGACGAGGTGCGCAACCTCGGCCTGACCGTGCTGCCGCCGAAGGTGAACCAGTCCGCCTTCATGTTTGAAGCGGCCACGCCGGACACCATCCAGTACGGCCTGGGCGCGATCAAGGGCGTCGGCCAGGGTGCCTGTGAAGCGGTGGTGGACGAACGCCTGCGCGGCGGCGACTACACCGATCTGCTCGATTTCTGCACCCGCATCGGTTCGGCCAAGCTCAACCGGCGCACGCTGGAAGCGATGATCAACTGCGGCGCGCTGGATGAGCTCGGCCACAACCGTGCCTCGCTGATGCTGCAGCTGCCGGAAGTGATCAAGGCCACCGAACAGATGGCGCGCGAGCGCGCGTCCGGCCAGAACTCGCTGTTCGGCGGTCCGGATCCCGGCGCGACGACGATCCAGCTCGACCTGCCGCAAGCCGAGGAGTGGCCATTGCTACAGCGCCTCAACGGCGAGCGCGACACGCTGGGCTTCTACCTCAGCGGGCACCCGTTCGATCCCTGGCGCGATGACGTGCGCGATCTGGTCGGCACCGACCTCGGCTCGGTGGAAAAGATCTGGAGCGCCAACAGCAACAGTGGTGGCGGCGAGAAGCGCTGGCGCCCGGAAGTGCAGACCGTGCTTGCCGGCCAGGTGGTCGGCGTGCGCCGCAAGGGCGAGAGCCAGATCTTCATCCAGCTGGAAGATGGCCGTGGCCGCGTCGAATGCAGCGCGTTCTCCGATGCCATGGCCGAGTTCGGCCACCTGATGACCAAGGACCGCATCCTGGTGGTCAAGGGCGGCCTGCGCGAAGACGAATTCAATGGTGGCTTCGCGTTGCGCATCCGCCAGTGCTGGGACTTCGACGAGGTCTGCGCGAACTACGCCACGCGCCTGTCACTGCGGCTGGACCTGCGCCAGCAGCGACCAGTGTGGGAGCGCATCGACGCCCTGCTCGACCGCCATCGCCCCGGCCGCACGCCCCTGCGCCTGGACCTGCTGCTGAAGGGCCCCGATGGCGGCATCGCCGGCATGCTCGATGTCTCCGGACAGAGCGCGGTGCGTGTCGATTCCAAGCTGATGGAGGCGCTGCGCGCCGAACCGGCGGTGCGCACGCTGAAGGTGCGCTACAGCCCGCCCTGGGCCAGCTGAGGCTGGCCCCGAATCCGTTGTTGTTTTCCCGCTGCATACGTCAAGGACGATTGCCCGCAATGAAGAACCTGTTGTTGCCGATGATGGCCGCGCTTGCGCTGGCCGGCTGTTCCTCCAAGGTCGATTTCGAGATCGACAACCCGACCGATGCGCCGCTGGCGATCAGCATCGATGGCAAGGACCTGCCGGTGGCCGCGCACGCATCGCGGCCGATCAGCCTGGCTGCCGGTGAGCATCAGCTGCACACCGACCGCCTGGGCGAGGTGCGCTTCATCGTCTACGCCGACGGCCGCGGCGGCCTGATCAACCCGAGCCTCAGCGAGTACGTGACCGCGCGCGAGATCTATGTGACCGGCGAGGACAAGCTGAAGAACTTCGGCGTCAGCGGCCTGGGCATCGAGCTGGGTGGGGTCGAGTTCAAGGGACCGTACGAAAAGCACCACGGCCTGTTCATCGACAAGACCTGGAACTTCGGCGTGCGCGAGCCGTTCCCCGACGAGCAGGTGGTTGCCCACGTCGATTCGACCGGCGGCAGGATCAGCACCAAGATCTTCACCGCGCCGGACTTCATCGCGTATGTCGAGGCCGGCATGGGCGAGCCCGGTGCCTACAAGCGCGAGCAGCCCGCCGGTTACGTGGCGCCCACCTACACGCTGCAACCGGCGCCCGCGCTGCCCGCGCTGGACCCGGCCTTCGAGGCCCATGCCGGTCCCGTGCGCGACATCTATGCGCGCTGGCTGAAGGCCACGACGGCCAGCGAGCAGAAGGCCCTGCGCAAGGAAGACTTCCAGGCGCAGATGGCCTTCACCCACGCCACCATGACACTGGGCGCGAAGCTGCCGGTGGCGGCCAACCAGGCCTACAACGACTTCGTGACGATCCGCAGCACCGAAATGGCCCGCAGCGCGCTGGTCCTGCCCTGAACCGGCGGCCGGCGGCCCGACTGGCGCCGCTGGCCCCCACTGCGCTACCGTCGGTTTCCAGACGAAGGCGTACGGGCCGTTCCTGCGCATTCGGCTAGAATTCCCCTCTTCTTTACACGACGGCTTCCGATGAATCCGAACTACCTCGACTTCGAGCAACCCATCGCCGACCTGGAAGCCAAGATCCAGGAGCTGCGCAACGCCAGTGCCGGGCCGGCGGTCAATGTCGAGGCCGAAGTGCATGCGCTGCAGGACAAGCTGCGCGTGCGTACCGCACAGATCTTCCGCAACCTGACCTCGTGGCAGGTGCTGCAGCTGGCCCGCCATCCGTCGCGCCCGTACACCGCCGACTACATCCGCATCATCTGCGATGAGTTCCAGGAACTGGCCGGCGACCGTGCCTTTGCCGACGACAAGGCGATCATGGGCGGCCTGGCCCGCATCAATGGTCGCTCGGTGATGGTCATCGGCCACCAGAAGGGCCGCGACACCAAGGAAAAGATCAAGCGCAACTTCGGCATGCCCAAGCCCGAGGGCTACCGCAAGGCCCTGCGCCTGATGAAGATGGCCGAGCGTTTCGGCCTGCCGGTGTTGACCCTGATCGACACCGCCGGCGCCTGGCCGGGCATCGATGCCGAGTCGCGTGGCCAGTCCGAAGCGATCGCACGCAACCTGATCGAGATGGCCGAACTGAAGGTGCCGATCATCTGCACCGTGATCGGTGAAGGCGGCTCCGGCGGCGCGCTGGCGCTGGGCGTGGGCGACCGCACCGTGATGCTGGAATACGCGGTGTACTCGACCATCACCCCCGAAGGCTGCGCCTCGATCCTGTGGAAGGACGCCGGCAAGGCCAAGGACGCCGCCGAGCAGCTGGGCCTGACCGCGCCCCGCCTGAAGGGCCTGGGCCTGGTCGACAAGGTCGTGCGCGAGCCGACCGGCGGCGCCCACCGCAACCCGACGCAGATGGCCAAGCGCCTGAAGGCCGTGTTGCTGAACGAACTGGAAGCGCTGGATGCACTGTCCACCCAGGAGCTGCTGGACCAGCGCTACAAGCGCCTGCGCAGCTACGGTACCTACGAAGCGGCGTGATCGTTTCCTGACGTCGGATACGCAAAGAGCCGGGCAGACGCCCGGCTCTTCTTGTTTGTACCTCGCACAGCATCCACGCATGGCGTGGATCTACTGGATCCAAGTGACGCCCCTCAGAACGGCTTGGCCAGCACCAGCCACACGATCGGAATGAACGCCAACAGCGGAATCTCGTTGATCCAGCGCAGCGCGCGCGAGGACGGCAGCGCCCTGCCCTTGGCCACACCCTTGAGCAGGCGCCCGATCCAGATGAAGTACGCCAGCAGCACCACCACCAGGCCCAGCTTGGCATGCAGCCAACCCGCGCCGCCCGGGGCGACCATGGTCGGGAAGTCCGGAATCACCTTGTAGCCCAGCCACAACACAAGGCCGAGCACGAACGCCAGGCCGAACATCGAATGGCCGAAGCGGTACAGGCGCATGCCCATCAGCTGCAGGCGCTCGACCACCGCCGGCTGCCCCGCCGTCTCGGACAGGTTCACCAGGATGCGCGGCAGGTAGAACACCGTGGCCATCCACGCCACCACGAACACGATGTGGAAGGTCTTGACCCAGTAGTAGCTCTGCATGCGCTCGCTCCGGCGGCTGGCGTGGATGTCCGCCATTCTCGCATGCCGTGGCAAGGCCACCCCACGTGCAACCGCCGCGACACATCGACGCATGGTGTGCTGCAACGCCGTACGATAGGCGCCGATTTCACCACTGCACCCGATCGCCATGGACAAGACCTACGACGCCGCCTACTTCCAGCGCTGGTACCGCCGCGCCGACATCGGTGGCAGCGCGCGCCTGGCGCGCAAGGTCGCGCTCGCCGTGGCCACGGCCGAGTACTACCTGGAACGGCCGATCCGCAGCGTGCTGGACATCGGCTGCGGCGAAGGCGCCTGGCGCGCGCCGCTGCTGAAACTGCGTCCGAAGGTCGACTACCTCGGCTTCGACAGCAGCGAGTACGCTGTGCGCCGCTATGGCCGGACCCGCAACCTGCACCTGGCCAGCTTCGGCGATTTCGCCTGGCTGCGGCCCTGCGCCCCGGTCGACCTGCTGGTCTGTTCGGACGTGATGCACTACGTGCCCAACCGCGAACTGCGCGCGGGCCTGGCCGGTGTCGCCGAGCTGACCGCAGGCGTGGCGTTCCTGGAGACCTTCGCCGCCGAAGATGAATTCGAGGGCGACCATGACGGCTTCCAGTCGCGTCCGGCCCGCTGGTACCGGCGCGAGCTGATGCGCCAAGGCCTGCAGGCGGTCGGGTCCCATCTCTGGCTGGGACCAACACTGGCCAGTGAAGCGGCCGCACTGGAGCAGGCAGCCCGCTGAATACGGCCTGTGAGTCTGCTTAACGTCCGGGACAGTCGGATGCGCTATGCTGCGCGGCAACATAAGACCATACATATTCGGTCGGCATGCTCTATCAACTGCACGAACTGACCCGCAACCTGCTCGCCCCCTGGGTGCACCAGGCCCAGGCCAACGCCAAGTTCTTCGCCAACCAGGGACACTGGTGGTCGCAGATGCCCGGCGCTGATCGCCTGGCGGCGGTCAATGAGCTGTTCCACCGCATCGGCAAGGATTACGAGAAGCCCGAGTGGGGCATCAACGAAATCGAGGTCGAGGGCGAGCGCGTGCCGATCGTGGTGCACGAGGAACTCAGCAAGCCGTTCTGCAAGCTGCTGCGCTTCAAGCGCCACAGCAATGAAGCCGACCAGCTGCACACCATGCTCAACCAGCCGTTCGTGCTGGTGGTGGCGCCGTTGTCGGGCCATCACGCCACGCTGCTGCGCGACACCGTGCGCACGCTGCTGCGCGACCACCGCGTGTATGTGACCGACTGGGTCGACGCGCGCATGGTGCCCGGCAGTGAAGGCGAGTTCGGGCTGGACGACTACATCGCCTACATCCAGGAGTTCATCCGCCATCTCGGCGTCGAGCGCCTGCACGTGGTCAGTGTCTGCCAGCCGACCGTACCGGTGCTGGCTGCGGTGTCATTGATGGCCAGCCGCGGTGAACCGACGCCGCGCACGCTGGTGATGATGGGCGGCCCGATCGATGCGCGCTGCAGCCCGACCGCGGTCAACAACCTGGCCACGCAGAACCCGCTGTCGTGGTTCGAGAACAATGTCATCCACACCGTACCGGCCAGCTATCCCGGTGCCGGTCGCCGCGTGTATCCCGGCTTCCTGCAGCACGCCGGCTTCCTGTCGATGAACCCGAGCCGCCACTTCAGTTCGCACTGGGATTTCTACACCGACCTGGTGAAGGGCGACCTGGAGGATGCCGACGCGCATCGCAATTTCTACGACGAGTACAACGCCGTGCTGGACATGCCGGCCAAGTACTACCTGGACACCATTTCCGTGGTGTTCCAGGACTTCCTGCTGCCGCGTGGCGAGTGGGTGGTCAACGGCGAGAAGGTCGATCCGTCGGCGATCCGCGATACCGCGTTGCTGAGCATCGAAGGCGAACTGGACGATATCGCCGGCCTCGGCCAGACCGAAGCGGCGCAGGCCCTGTGCAGCGGCATTCCGCCAGAACGCCGTGAACACTTCATCGTCGATGGTGCCGGCCACTACGGCATCTTCAGCGGCCGCCGCTGGCGCGAAGTGGTCTACCCGAAGGTGCGTGACTTCTTCGCCGCGCATGCCGAAGCACCGGCGGCGAAGGCCACGAAGAAGAAGAGCAACGTCACCCCGCTGCGCCGCAAGGCGGGGTAACCCCCCGCCTTGGGGTCGGATCCCTTTCCAACGGAAAGGGCTCTGACCCCAGCATGATGGGATGCGGGGTCAGAGCCCTGTTCGCAGAACAGGGATCCGACCCCGGGCCCGTTACAACCGCACCAGCAGGTTCTTGGCCAGCATGCCGTGCAGCTTACCGATGCCGCGTGCCAGGTGCATCGTCAGCAGCAGCAGCAACACGCCCACCCCTGCAACCACGATGGCCACCAGCGGTGAGGCCGCCATCGGCAGCACGTTCACGTCGTTGATGTAGATGCCGGGGATGTCGCCACTGAAGATCGCCGCCACCGGTGCCCAGATCAAACCCAGCGACAGCGACAGCAGGGTCACCGCGATGGTGAAGTAGATGATGCCCAACGGCAGCATCAGCACGAAGTACAGCAGGGTCAGCCAGGTGCGGCCATCGGTGAAAATGTCGCCGATACGCTGCAGCCAGCTGCGGCTGCGGTCGGTGCACTGCGGCCGGCGCGGCATGCGCTCGCCCAGCAGCGCTTCCACCAGCCGCCCCTCCAGCAACGCCAGTCCACGCACCGAGCCGAAGAACAGCACCGTCAGCGGCACGCCGATGATCAGGATCAGCAGGCCCAGCGACAGCGACAGGCCGGTGACCACCCAGGTGAAGAAGAAGATGCCGGTGGCCAGCGACAACAGCATGTAGAACAGCGCGCCGTAGGTGTGCGGGTCGGTCACCACGCCGAAGAAGCGCGCCAGCAGCGAGCGTTGCACGGGGGCTGCCGGCTGCGCCGCCGGTGCAGCACCGCTGGCCTCGGCCGCTGCACGCAGCACCGGGCCCGTGTCGGCCCGCGGCGTGCGCAGCGCGCGGTTCACCGTGAGCTCGGTTTCGCGATAGATCTCCGCCACCTCGTCCGGTGCACCGTAGCTGCCGGCGACATCGGCGATGACCTCGGCTTCGCTGCGGCCGGGTTGCGCTGCCAGTTCAGAGCGCAGGTATTCCTCGGCGTCGTACAGGGCGTCCTGCACCATCGCCGGATCGGCACCGTCCAGCGCCGCACGCAACTGCGCCAGGTACTGCGGAATGGTGCTGGGCAGGCTGTTGCCTGCCAGGTTCAGGTCGTTCATTGCGGTACCCCCTCCAACACGGAATCGACGGAATCACGGGTGTCGCGCCAAGCCTGGCGCCATTGCTCCAGCACCTCCCGGCCACGCGCGTTGATGCGGTAGTAGCGGCGCGGCGGCCCGCTGCTGGACGGCTCCACATGGCTCTCCAGCAGGCCGGCGCCCTCCAGGTTGCGCAGCACCGGGTACAGCGCGCTCTGCTTGCCACTGAGCACGCCCTCGCCCACACGTTCCAGCTCCTTGGCGATCAGGTAGCCGTACAGCGGCTCCCCGGCGCGGGCCAGCACCGCCAGCAGGGCCAACGAGACCGTGCCAGCACTGAGCTCCTTCTGGAACTTCTTCAGGTGGACATCGTCTTCGGACATGACCGGCCCTCCACTACGTTGAAGTCCACAGTAGTGCGAAGTTCGGTATAGCGAATGTGTCGTTAGTCACTCTGCCGGTTGGCGAGGCGCATTCAGGCCCGACGTACCGACGCGAGCACCTGCGCGGCGACTGATTCCGACAGGGTGTGCCTGCCCTCTTCAAGCCGGCTGGTCAATGCCTGCCGGCGGGGAGCCCCCAACGGTGAGTAGTGCTGACTCACCCGAAGCCAGTTCTCCACCAACCGCAGGTGCCAGGCTTGCTCATCGGTGCGCTGCGGCACCGCGTCCAGCAGTAGATCGAGGTGCTGCCAAAGGGGCAACCTGATCAACTGACTCAGCAGGCCTGCCTGTGCCACGGCAGAAGGACCATCGTGGCAGAACGCCATCAGCCGGACCGGATCCAGCTCCGCGGCCCACAGTGCTGTCGCGCGGGCCCGCAGCGTGCTCACGGTCCGCCCTTGCTCCTCCAGTGCGGCTCGCAGCCAGTCCAGGCTGGCACCGTCCTCGGCCCGCAGCCAGCCGCGCAGGCAGTTGCGTCGATGGCGCGCCGATACCTGGGGCAACAGGCTGCGCAATGCAGGCGCATCCCCGGCCTCGGCGTAATCGCCCAGTGCCTCCAACGCCTGGCGCCAACGCCCGCGCGTACGGTGCCTGAGCTCATCGCGCCACAATGTGATTGCAGGGGTAGCCTGACGCTGTTGAAGCAGCCACGCCGCCAACCTGCGCACGCTGCGCGAACGGTCAAACGCGGCAGCTTCGATGTACGCATCGAGTCCAGGTACTTCGCGTTCGACCAGCGCACGCAGTGCCGCGCCACGCACCCTGCTGGAGGGAGCGGACAATGCTAGCGCGCACTGCGCTTCGACCTGTGCCGGCTCGCCGTGTTCCAGAAGGTGGTCAAGCGCCAGGTGCGAGACATGTGGATCACCGTCCAACAGCGCGTGTGCGCGCAGTTCCGCCAGGTCCGGATGGATCTGAAGGGCGATGGCGTAGGCTGCCAGCCGGGTTCGTGCATCTGGATGACCCAGCAGCCCTTCCAGCACGGCCTGAGCGGAGGGCAATGACAGCCAAGCATACAGGCTGCCCTCGAGCCAATCGCGTTGCACGCGCTGTGTGTCCCGCAAGCGGACGGCAATCGGCCAGGCAGTCAGCACGTCATGCACCGGGCATTGCCCGAGCAGGGGCATCACCACTTCCTGCGCTACCACACGCACTTCGGCTACCCAGTCATTGCAGCGGAGCAAGGCACAGGACAAGGTGAGATGGCTGGGCACCGAGGGCATCATCCGCAACGCGGCTTCGCGCGTGTGACCGTTGCCATCCGAGCCTGCCAGGAACAGCGCCACCGTCTGCACTTCAACCGGCGCATCCGGACAGGCCTGCAGGCGGGCGAGCAGGCCATCATCGTTGGGGGCCCACCAACTGCGTCGCCGCTCATCCAGATTGAACAGCCCTCGCGGCGACAACGTCTGCAACCAGCGCAGACGGTCCACATCTTCATCGACGATCCCCACAAGGATCCGGTCGATCATCGCGCGCAGTGCGGCTTCGGGCGCTTCAAGGTGCGGCATCACTATCCCGTGCCTCCATCGAGAGAACGACCATCGTGCCGCACGCGCATGGATGGGGCCAGCACGTCAGCGTAGCGCAGGCGCGCACTCTCGCGCAGAATCGAAGCCTCGTTCATGTTCCGGGGTTCCCATGCCGCACCGTCGCCGTCCTGCCCTGACCGCCCTCGCCCTGGCCTGCCTGCTGCCTTCGCTGGCCAGCGCGGCCACGCCCTACCGCAGCCCGCAGCAGATCCTCGACACGTCGGCGGCCAGCGACTGGCGCACGCCGGACCCGGCCAACCTGCTGTACATGGACCTGCCAGCCGGGCGGGTGATCATCGAGCTGGCGCCGCAGTTCGCCCCGCGCCATGTCGCCAACATCCAGACCTTCGCCCACGAGCACTTCTGGGACGGCACCAGCATCTACCGCTCGCAGGACAACTTCGTGGTGCAGTTCGGCGATGCCGACGCCGACGATGCAGCCAAGGCCAAGCCGTTCGGCAATGCCGCGCGCAAGCTGCCAGCCGAGTTCGAGCGTGCCAATACCGGTTTGAAGGTGAGCGTGCTGCCGGATCGCGATGGCTGGGCAGCGCAGACCGGCTTCGTCGACGGCTTCCCGGTCGGTCAGGACCCGCAGGCCGGCAAGGCCTGGCTGGCGCACTGCTACGGCATGCTGGGTGCAGGCCGCAGCAACGAAGAGGACAGCAGCATCGGTGCAGAACTCTACGTGGTGACCGGCCAATCGCCGCGCCAGCTGGACCGCAACATCACCCTGGTCGGCCGCGTGCTGAAGGGCATGGAACTGCTCAGCGCGATCCCGCGTGGACCGGCACCGATGGGCTTCTATGCTGACCCGAAGCTGCGCACGCCGATCGTGTCGATCCGTCGCGTCAGTGATGTACCTGTGGCCGAACGCACGCCGATCCAGGTGCTGCGCACCGACTCGAAGACCTTCGCCGATACGGTCGAAGCGCGGCGCAACCGCGTGGATGATTTCTACAAGCGCCCGGCCGGGCATATCGACCTGTGCAATATCCCGGTGCCGGTGAAGTAAGACCGTCGCGGGTTCTGCGCGTGGCGCGTGCTGAAGGTGCTTCACTGTTCATGGGCGTTACTTTTCTTTGTACGCAAAGAAAAGTAACCAAAAGAAACGTTCCGCCGGCTCGCGGTGTGGCGGCGTGTTTCTTTGGTTACTTTCTTTGCACGAGCAAAGAAAGTGACACCTCCCCGTAGCCGCGGAAAAGGGCTCGCCGGGCATGGCCCGGCGCTACCGATGCGTGGGCGCCAATGAGCCTCAGCCCTTCTGGCTGACCGCGACGCTGCCCAGAATCAACGCACCGGCAATCAACATCTGCACCGTCACCGCTTCGCCCAGGAACAACCAGGCGAACGCAGCACCGAACAACGGCACCAGGTAGGTCACCGTTGACGCACGCGACGGGCCGATGCGGCCGATCAGGCGATAGAACATCAGGAAGGCGAATCCGGTGCAGACCACGCCCAGTGCGATCGCCGCACCCCATGCCTTGCCCGGAATCGGGCCCTGCGGCAGATGCGTGAGCGCCATCGGCAACAACCACAATGAGGCGCACGACAACGTGGCAGCGGCGGCCGCAGCCGAAGGCAGACCGTTCATGTGCCGCTTCACCAGGTTCACGCCCAGGCCGTACAGCAGGGACGCCGCCGCACCGGCCAGCACAGCGGTACCAATGCTCAGGCCCGAGATCTTGGCCGTGGCCAGCACCACCACACCGGCAAAGCCAACCAGCAGCGCACCCGCACGGCGCATACCGATCTTTTCGCCGAAGAACAGGAACGCAATCAACGCGGCGAACAGCACGGTCATTGCATTGCAGATCGCACCGATGGCAGCCGGCGCACGCTCTGCGGCGTAAGCGAACAGTACGAACGGCAACGCCGAATTGACCAGACCGATCGGCGCCAGCCACAGCCAGCGGCGCGGCGGGAACTGCGCGCGGGCGCGCCACAGGAACGGCAGCAGCACCAGTGCGCCCAGCACCAGCCGCACCTCGACCAAGGCGAACGGACCGAACGAGGGCACCGCCACGCGCATGAACAGGAACGAGCAGCCCCAGATCGCGCCGAGCAGGGTCAATTCCAGCGGTGTGCGCCAATCACGCTCGGTCGCCTGGGATATCGCATTCATCTTCTGTGTCCGTCCGTCAACGTGGCGCTGGTCTGGCCACACAGGATCGGCCGCAGACGCCCGCTGCACAAGCGCGTAGTATCGCTGCCAGCCACAAATATGGCTTGAGGCTGGACATGCTGCTACGCCCTTCCCTGCTCCCTGCACTGGCCGTGTTCGCGGTCGCCGCGCGCCATCAGAACTTCGCCCAGGCGGCGCAGGAACTGCATCTGACCGCGAGCGCGGTCAGCCACCATGTGCGTCGTCTGGAAGAGGTGCTGGCCACGCGCCTGTTCCTGCGCCATGCGCGTGGGGTACGCCTGACGGCCGAGGGCCGGCAGTTGGCCGACGCCGCCAGCGCCGCGTTCACCGATGTCGCCGCCGTCGCCCACCATCTGCAGCCGGACGCGGACAGCGTGCCGCTGCGGATCGCTACGCTGCGCTCATTGTCGTATTGCTGGCTGTTGCCACGGCTGCCGCGTTTCACCCAGGCCCATCCACACATCCGCATCGAGCTGCACACCGGCAGTGGCCTGGACCGCTACGACGAAAACGGCCCGGAGGTGGGCATCCGTTATGGACTGGGCCAGTGGCCCGGACTGCACGCGCAGCACCTGATGGACGACAACCTCTTTCCCGTGGCGTCCCCGGCGCTGCCCGGTGTCGAAGCCCTGGAAGATCCGGCACGCATCGCCGAGTTGCCGCTGCTCAGTGATCTGTCACCACAGGGCTGGCGTGACTGGTTCCGCCACGCCGGCGTGCGCCCGCCGTCGCCGTTGCCGGCGATGCACACCTTCGCCGACAGTACCGACGCGATGCGCGCGGCGGTGTATGGCATGGGCGCGGTGCTGGCGCGCACCCACGTCGCCCAGCCCTATCTGCAGCGCTATGAGCTGGTGCGCCTGCCAGGCCCTGCACTGAAGGCACGCTACGCGTACTACGTGGTGCATGCCGAAGGGCGGCCGCCCAGCCCTGCCGCGCGGCTGTTCATCGACTGGTTGCTGGGCCAGGCGCAGGACGAACGCACGCCGGTTCCCGCGTTGCCCGACAGCCTGCTGGGGCGCCCGAGCACACCCGGCTGACTGCGCCCTCACCCGATCTTTGCCCGGCGCTGGCTAGGCTGCAGGCGAACCCCACAACGTGCTTCTGCCATGGCCCTGCTGCGACTGCGAATTACCGGAACCGAAGACGATGCCCGTGCGATCAGCGACCTGCTGCTCGGCCTGGAAGGCATCGAACACGTCGAAGAGACCGACGACCTGATGCCGCACATGGATGACGATGATTCCAGCTCGGCCGGGCTGTCCGACGACATCGGCCCGGGTACCCACGAACTGGAAGTGGAAGTGGGCAACGAAAGCACCGCGCAGAAGGTGCGCGATGCGGTGCAGGAACTGGCGATGGAACTGGATGTGTTCGTCGAATACGAGACCGACGAAGGCTGAGCGTCCGCCGGGCATGGCCCGGCGCTACCTTCTGCACATTCCGGTAGCGCCGGGCCCTGCCCGGCGAGCGCATCGTGCGGTGTCGATCAGGCTTTGCGGCGGCGACGACGGATCAGCGCACGGACGATCCAGGCCATCACCAGCGCCACCAGACCCACCGGCAGCAATGCCGCCGCAGCACGGATCAGGAATGCCACGCTGGTGCTGAGGATGCTGCCCGACTCGCTCAGGGCTTCGCCGATCTCGCTGCGGCTGCGCTGGCCCGAGGTGGTGTCGAAATGCATCGTCACCAGCTGGGTATCGATGCGCCTGCGCTGCTGGGCGGCGTCCTTGCTGGCCTGCTCCACACCCGCCTCGATCTCCGACAGGCGGGTGGTGATCGCCATCAGATCCTCGATCTTCAGATCGCCGCGGTCCTGATAGGACAGCAGCCGCGCGTGCTCCTTCTCCAGCCGGGCCTTGGTCAGCGCGGTGTCGGCCACCTGCTGGGCCAGGTCCTCGGCACGCGTGTTGCGCGCCTGCAGCGTGCCGCCTTCGCCGGCCAGGCCGATCAGCGATTCCACGCCCTTCGGCGCGATGCGTACCTTGACCTCGCCACTGGGCTGTTCGCCGCTGCGTTGATCCACCTGCAGCACCGCGCACTCACCGAACTTCGCGTTCTGGCACGCCTCCGCGACCCGCTGGATGCGCGGCGCGATCTGCGCCGCTTCCAGCTGCACCTGCACATCGTGCTCATAGGCCAGGAAGGCGCCTTCCGGCGAAGCGACAGCGGCATCGGCAGCGACAGCACCGGCCTCCTGCGCTCGCTCACCGTTCTTGGCACAGGCCGCCAGCGCCAGCAGCAATGCCGGCACGATAACCACGCGCGTCCACACGCGAGGCGCCGTCATCGCGAGGCTCCGTCGAACGAGGTGATCGACAATCCACCCAGCTCGACCTGCGGCAGGCAGCGCACGTTGATCGCCACCATCGGCAGGCCACTACGCGGGTCCACTGCCTCGCTGTACGGCGCGGTGCCGCACGCGCGGCAGTGATGGTGATCGATGTTGTGGGTGTTGAACTGGTAGGTCGCCACGTCGGCGACATCGGTGCCCAGCTGGAACGCCTCGCGCGGGGCGAACCAGAGCAGGCTGCCGCGGCGGCGACACATCGAGCAGTTGCAGTCGATGACGTCCCTGATGGGTGCATCAGCCTGCACGGTGAATGCGATCCTGCCGCAATGGCAGCTTCCCTGGTATTCCATGTCCTGCGCTCCGCTGGAGGGTCCTTGTGTGCGCCCATGGTAATCCTATGGCACGGGGACAAAGCAGCCCCGGGGGCCTATGCTCGGGGATTGACCCCGTACAGGAATGCCGATGCGCCCGCATCTTCTTGCCCTCGCCCTCGTCGCCGCCCTCGCCGGTTGCCAGCCCGCCGACGCCCCGACCAACGGTTCCACCCCGGCCGCCAGCCAGCAGGCCGGTGATGCAGCGGTCGATGCCGCCTTCGCCGACCTGTCCAAGCGTGCCCTGGACACCTGGATGCAGCTGTCCCCGGTCAGCGCCACCCAGATCGGCGACCACCGCTATGACGGCGAGATCGACGACCTGAGCGCGGCCGGCCAGCAGAAGACCGTGGACGCCTACAAGGGCCTGCTGGGCGAACTGGACAAGATCGAGGTGGCCAAGCTGGGCCGCGAGAACCAGGTGGATGCCGCGATCCTGCGCAACCAGCTGCAGTCGGAAATCTGGAATGCCGAGGTGATGCAGTCCGGCAAGTGGGACCCGCAGTTGTACAACGGCATTGCCGGCAGCGCGATCTACGGCCTGATGGCGCGCGAGTTCGCGCCGCTGCCGGAGCGCCTGAAGTCGGCCACCGCGCGCATGGAAAAGCTGCCGGCGATCTTCGCCCAGGCCCGCGAGAACCTGGATCCGGCACGCGTGCCGAAGATCCATGCCGAGACCGTGGCCAAGCAGAACAAGGGCATCCTCAGCATCGTCGATACCTTCATCACCCCGCACATCGGCGAGTTGCCGCAGGCCGACCAGCAGCGCCTGCAGGCCGCCATCGATGGCCTGAAGAAGGCCGTGGACGAGCAGCAGACCTGGCTGGACAAGACCCTGGTGCCGAACGCCAAGGGTGACTTCCGCATCGGTGCGGAAAAGTACGACCAGAAGCTGAAGTTCGCGCTGAATTCCTCGCTGTCGCGGCAGGAGATCGGTGAGCGTGCACGCGCCGAACTGAAGCGCGTACGCGAGGACATGTACGGCATCGCGCAGACGGTGCTGAAGGACAAGCCGGGCGCACCGGACATGCCGGCGCAGCCGAGCGACGAGCAGCAGCAGAAGGCGATCGAGGCCGCGCTGGAGCTGGCCTACGCTGACAAGCCGGCGCGCGACAAGGTGGTCGACGATGCCAAGGCCGCACTGGAGCAGTCCACCGCGTTCGTCCGCGAGCACGACCTGATGACCCTGCCCGACGCGCCGGTGGACATCATCCTGATGCCGGAATTCCAGCGTGGCGTGGCCGTGGCCTACTGCGATTCGCCGGGCCCGCTGGACAAGAACCTGAAGACCTTCTACGCCGTGTCGCCGATTCCCGACGACTGGAACGACAAGCAGGTTGACTCGTTCCTGCGTGAGTACAACTCGCGCATGATCCACCTGCTGAGCATCCACGAAGGCACCCCGGGCCACTACCTGGAAGGCTGGCACTCGGCCAAGTTCCCCTCCACCCTGCGTGCCGTGCTGCGTTCGGGCCTGTTCGCCGAAGGCTGGGCGGTCTACACCGAGCGCATGATGCAGGAGCAGGGTTATCTCAACAACGACCCGCTGTTCCACCTGGTGCAGCTGAAGTTCTACCTGCGCACGATCTCCAACGCGATCCTCGACCAGGGCGTGCACGTGGACAACTGGGATCGCGAGAAGGCGATGCACCTGATGACCCACGACGCCTTCCAGCAGGAAAGCGAAGCCTCGGGCAAGTGGGTGCGCGCGCAGCTGACCTCGGCACAGCTGCCGACCTACTTCGTCGGTGCGCAGGAACACTTCGACACCCGCAAGGCGATGCAGGACAAGCTGGGTGACAAGTTCAACCTGAAGGCCTACCACGACCAGATGCTGTCCTACGGCGCACCGCCGGTGCGCTTCGCGCGCCAGTTGATGCTGGACCAGCCGATCGAGTGATCGGTCAGGTGTGAGTTGAATGAAAACGGCCCGGGGAGACCCGGGCCGTTTTCATTTCCATGTGTGCAGGCGCATCCCATCCACCCGGATCCTGCAGTAGATCCACGCCATGCGTGGATGCTCGTCGGTTCAAAGCATGTGGATGTAGAGTTTTTCCGCGTGTGGCCGGACATCGAGAAAATACTCTGCACCGCAGCCACGGCATTTGGACGGATGCTCCTCGTCGCTGCCCCGCTGCTCATCCAACGCGCTGGCCAGGACTGGATGCCCGCAGTCGAAGCAGAGGAATGCGATGTTGCTGCCATGCGCATCCGCTTCGATTTCAGCACCCTCATAGTCCATCAGCAGAAAGTCGGTAATGTTCAAGGCGCACCTTTTCATGGTCTTGGCAGCAAGAAATCAGCCCAGCTTCCTTTCAACCAACCCTGTGGAGCATTGCCTTCCGAGCGGTGCATCCACGCATGGCGTGGATCTACTCCCCGGCGGCGACAAACCCACCGGTCTGCCGCGCCCACAAGCGCGCGTACAGTCCACCGGCCTCGATCAGCTCGGCATGGGTACCGGTCTCGACGATACGGCCCTGGTCCATCACCACCAGCCGGTCCATCCGCGCGATGGTCGACAGGCGGTGGGCGATCGCGATCACCGTCTTGCCACCCATCAGTTCGTCCAGGTTGTCCTGGATCGCCGCTTCCACTTCCGAGTCCAGCGCCGAGGTGGCCTCGTCCAGCACCAGGATCGGCGCGTCCTTCAGCAGCACACGGGCAATGGCGATGCGCTGGCGTTGGCCACCGGACAGCTTCACCCCGCGCTCGCCGACGTGCGCGTCGTAGCCACGACGCCCTTCGCCGTCGACCAGCGTATCGATGAAGGCCTCTGCGCGCGCCTTGGCCACCGCCGCGCGCAGCTGCTCGTCGCTGGCATCCGGGCGGCCGTACAGCAGGTTGTCGCGGATCGAGCGGTGCAGCAGCGAGGTGTCCTGGGTCACCACGCCGATCTGCTGGCGCAGGCTTTCCTGGGTGACGTAGGCGATGTCCTGGTCGTCGATCAGGATGCGACCGCTTTCCAGGTCGTACAGCCGCAGCAGTACGTTCACCAGCGTCGACTTGCCGGCACCGGATGGGCCGACCAGACCGATCTTCTCGCCCGGCTTCACCACCAGCTCAAGGCCAGCGATCACGCCACCCTTCTTGCCGTAGTGGAAATGGACATCCTGGAAGTGCACGCCGCCACGGGTCACCCGCAGCGGTACAGCATCCTCGCGGTCCTGCACGGTCAGCGGCTGGGCGATGGTGGTGATGCCATCCTGCACGGTGCCGATGTCCTCGAAGATGCCGTTGATGGTCCACATGATCCAACCGGACATGTTGTGGATGCGGATCACCAGGCCGGTCGCCAGGGTGATCGCGCCGACAGTGATGTGTCCGCCGTTCCACAGCCACAGCGCAAGACCACAGGTTCCGGCGATGAGGAACCCGTTGACGATGGCGATGGTCAGGTCCATGCCAGTGGTGATCCGGGTCTGCGCGCGGTGCTTGACCGCCAGTTCCTGGATCGAATCGGCGACATAGGCCTGCTCGCGGCCGCCATGGGCGAACAGCTTCAGCGTGGGAATGTTGGTGTAGCCGTCGACGATGCGTCCCATCGCCTTGGAGCGCGCCTCCGATGCGATCCAGGCGCGTTCCTTCGCGCGCGGCACGAAGTAGATCATGATCACCACGTAGGCCAGCAGCCACAGGATCAGCGGCACCATCAGCCGCCAGTCGGCCTGTGCGAACAGGTACAGCGCGGTGCCGGTGTAGACCACGATGTACCACAGCGAATCGACCATCTGCACCGCCGACTCGCGCAGCGAGGTACCGGTCTGCATCACCCGGTTGGCCATGCTGCCGGCGAAGTCGTTCTGGAAGAAACTCAGGCTCTGCCGCACCACGTAGTTGTGCATCAGCCAGCGCGAGCGATTGCTCAGGCCCGGCACGATGGCCTGGTTGACCAGCAGGTTGTGCAGGCCGACCAGGATCGGGCGCGCGATGACCGTGATGAACAGCATCCAGCCCAAGGTATCGGCGTGGCGCTGGAAGAAACCCGCGCCCGGCTGCTCGGCAACCATGTCGACGATGCGGCCGAGGAAATCGAACATCGCCACTTCCACCAGCGCCAGCAGCAGGCCGGCGATCAAGGTGGCCAGCAGCACCGGCCACACCGGCCGCAGGTAGTGCAGGTAGAACGGCACCACGGTGCGCGGCGGCATGCGCCCGTCAATGGGCGGAAACACCGGAATCAGGGATTCAAACCAACGGAACATCGCATTCCCTCGCCATCGATAGCCGGCGGAGTATCCCACGCCGCGTGTGTACGCCGGCCGACGAACACCACCGGTTCCGGGTAGCGCCGGGCCATACCCGGCGGCTCCCCTGCAACCGCGCTACGCGCTCGCCGGACGTGGTCCGGCGCTACCAATCCGCTCCGCCAAACGGTAGCGCCGCGCAATGCCCGGCGGTGTTATTTCACCGGGGTGAACAGCAGATCCTGGAAGTCGAAGCTGAAATCGGTCAGGTCGGAGATCGGCTGCATGCGCACCTCGCGCACGTTTCCATCCGGGTCCAGGCTGAAATTCACGAACGCATCGGCATTGAGCGAGCGATCATCCCAGCGCACGATGAAGGTGTCGTGCTGCCAGTGTTCCAGGCGGCCGCTGAGCTGTGCCGTCTTTGCGAAGCGCAGCCGCAGGTCCTTGCCTTCCGCACGGATGACCATGTCGCCATACCAGCGGTCGCGGTAGGTGGCCGCATACCCGGCCAGCGGCAATGACGGCCTGCTGCCCTTGTCACGCTCCGCCTGGTGCTTGGCCCACGCTTCGTCGGCCTTGTCCTGGCCCTTGGCCACGCCCTTGGCATAGGCATCCACCCAGTCGTGCTTTTCACCGCCCAGGTAGGCATCGAGCACGCTCAGCGTGATCGCATTGAACGCCGCACCCACTTCCTGGTTGGTCAGCACCACCACGCCCAGCTTCTCGCCCGGCACCAGCGTCAGCCGCGACACCATGCCCGGCCAGCCACCGGTGTGCCAGACCAGCTTCTGCCCGCGATAGTCGCTCAGGCTCCAGCCCTCGCCATAGCCGGCGAAGTTGGCCCGCGCCGGCGCCAGCTCTGGCACGCTTGGCGCCGGAATCGTCTGCGGCGTGATCATCTGCCACATCTGCTGCTGGCTCTTGGCAGTGAACAGCGGCGTGCCATCGGCCAGCTTGCCTTCGGCCAGCTGCACCTGCATCCAGCGTGCCATGTCATGGGCACTGGAATAGATGCCACCGGCACCGGCGTTGTTCGACCAGGTCAACGGCGCAACGGTACGCAGGTCCTTGAAATCGTACTTGGCATGGCCGACCGCAGCGTTGTCGCCGGCCTTGAGGTGATCGGCGTTGTAGCGCGTGCCGGCCATGCCGACCTTGTCGAAGATGCGCGTCTGCAGGAACTGCTGGTAGCTCATGCCCGACACGTGCTCGATCACCTGCTGGGCGACCGCATACAGGATGTTGTCGTAGGCATAGCGCTCGCGGAAACCACCTTTCAGCGGCACCTGGCCAAGGCGCTGCACGACTTCGGCATTGCTGTAGGACGTGGTCGGCCAGAACAGCAGGTCGCCCGCGCCCAGGCTCAGGCCGCTGCGATGCGACAGCAGGTCGCGGATCGTCATCTGCCCGGTCACGAACGGATCGGACATGCGGAACGATGGCAGGTGATCGATCACCTTGTCGTCCATCTTCAGCTTGCCGTCCTCGGCCAGCAGATTCAGCGAGGTGGCAGTGAAGGCCTTGGTGTTGGAGGCGATGGCGAACAGGGTATCGGCCTCGACCGGCGCCGGCTTGCCCAGTTCACGCACGCCCCAGCCGCGCTCCAGTACCACCTGCCCGTCCTTGACCACGGCCACGGCGATACCGGGCACGTCGAACTGCGCGCGCACGCGCTCGACGGTGGCATCCAGGTCCTGCAGCTGCTGCGGCGTCGCCGCATTGGCCATGGTCGTGCACGCAAGCAGCACGGCTCCTCCGATCCAGTTGTTCATCCAGCACCATCTCCGAACAGGGGTAGCGGCCATGTGCAGGCCGTCACCGGGGTTTCGCGCGATGGTAACGGTCCCGGGTGCAGCCTGCCCTGTGCCATAGGAGGGGTGTCATGGGTGCGAACGGCCAGAGCAGCAACGGCTCCACCATCATTCCGTGCCTGCGCTACCGCGACGCGCTGGCCGCCATCGACTGGCTGCAGCGCGCGTTCGGTTTCCACGCGCAGGCCGTGTACGCCGACGGCGATACGGTGCACCACGCACAGCTGGTGTTCGGCCAGGGCATGATCATGCTTGGATCTGCCAGCAACAGCGGCGAATGGGCCAAGCTGGCGGTGATGCCCGATGACGTCGGTGGCCGGCAGACGCAGAGCGCCTGCGTGATCGTCACTGATGTCGACGCCCACTACGCGCGGGCCAAGGCTGCCGGTGCACGCATCGTCATCGACATTGCCGACCAGGCCTATGGTGGACGTGGCTATGCCTGCGCCGATCCGGAAGGCTACCTGTGGTGGTTCGGCAGTTACGATCCGTGGCGGGCGGAACACACGCAATGACGGCACGAGCCGCGTCTGCGCTGCCGGTCCGCTGCGGCATCGGCGGCTGGGTGTTCCCGCAGTGGCGTGGCGGCGCCTTCTATCCACAAGGGTTGATCCAGCGCGAAGAGCTGGCCTACGCCAGTCGCGCGTTGCGCTGCATCGAAATCAACGGCACTTTCTACCGCACCCCGACAGCGGCCCAGTGTGCGCAATGGGCCGCGCAGACGCCGCAGGGTTTCCGTTTCTCGATGAAGGCGCCGCGCCACCTGGTGCAGCGCCGCGACCTGTCGTCCACGATCGAGGCGGCTGGCGCGTTCCTGCAGGCAGCCATCGCTCTCGGCGACCGGCTCGGCCCGTTGCTCTGGCAGTTCGACCCGCAGCACCCGGCCGATGCCGCGGCGCTGGACACCTTCATGGCACAGCTGCCACAGCAGCGGGAGGGAACGGTGCTGCAACATGCGCTGGAGGTGCGCAACGCCAGCCTGCATGGGCCGGAACTGGTCGAAGCGGCGCGCCGGCATGGCGTGGCCCTGGTGATCGAAGACAGCGACGAGTCACCGTTGCACGGTGACATCACCGCCGGCTTCGTCTATGCACGGATCAAACGCAGCCAGGCCCGGCTGAGCGAAGGTCTTCCCCTGCCGATGCAGCAGCGCTGGGCCGGTCGCGCGCGGTGCTGGGCGCGAGGCGAGGCGGTCGATGACCTGCCCTGCCTGGCCCCACCGGCCCCTGCCGCACCGCGCGAGGTCTACCTGCTGTGCATCGGCGCCGGCAAGGCACGCAACCCGGCGGCGGCGATGGCGCTGCAACGGCTCATCGACGGCGCCAGCGATCCACGGCCCATAGCAGTGTCCAGCCCAGCACGAACACCGCGCCGACGCGCAGTACGCTGAGGCCGAATGCACGCGAACCGATCCGCTGCACGTCCAGGAAGGGATACGGGGCGCTGCCCAGCCACGAGGCCGTGAGCATCGCCCAGCCCAGGTAGGCCAGCGGCACCAGCAGCACCGCGCCCAACGCACGCCAGCGCAGGCCACCATGAGGCAGCAGCCCCGCCCAACCGGCCAGATACAGCAGCGGCACCACGTAGTGCAGACCGACATCGGCCCACCATTGCAGGCCAGTTGGTTGCCACAGCCCCTGCAGCGCCAGCAGATAGATCAGGCCGGTGACGCCGATGCACAGGGCCAGGGTGGCGGCCACCGTCGGTCGCAGGGTGCGGCCGCTGCAGAGCCAGACGCAGCCCAGGCACACGGCCAGATTGCTGAGGATGGTGAAGTAGCTGAGGAAGCGCAGGCTCGCCACGCCGGGTCCCAGGCTGGCGCCGATGCCGCGCATCAGCAGGGCGAACTGCAGCAGCAGCGATGCTGCCGCGACCAGCGCGGTCAACAGCGCCCAGCCGCGCAGCAGAAGAAAACGGGCAGCAGGCATGCACGGCTCCCTCGTGGCAACGCCGCGAGCATGCCACAGGCATCGCCCGCCGATGCGCCTTGCCTCACAATACGCTGATGAGCACACCCGACACCCGCAAAGCGCTTTGGCAGATCCACTTCTGTGTCCTGCTGTGGGGCGTCACCGCCATCCTCGGCAAGTTGATCACCCTGCCCGCGCTGCCGCTGGTGTGGTGGCGGATGCTGCTGGTGGTGGCGATGCTGGCACTGCTGCCGCGGGTCTGGCGCGGGCTGCGCACGTTGCCGCTGCGGCTGGTCGCCGGCTATGCCGGCATCGGCGCGCTGGTCGCGCTGCATTGGCTGACGTTCTATGGCGCGGTGAAGCTGGCCAATGCCTCGGTTGCTGCGACCTGCATCGCCCTGGCACCGGTGTTCACTTCGATCATCGAACCGTGGGTGGCCAAACGCCCGTTCCAGATGCGCGAGCTGGCGTTCGGCCTGGCCGTGCTGCCCGGTGTGGCGCTGGTGGTGGGCGGCGTGCCCGACGGCATGCGCATGGGCGTGCTGATCGGTGCGCTCTCGGCCCTGCTGGTGGCGGTGTTCGGCTCGCTCAACAAGCGCATGGTCAGCCATGCCGATCCGCTGACGGTCACCGCGCTGGAACTGGGCGCCGGCACCATCACCCTGACCCTGCTGGCCCCGCTGATGCCGTACCTGCTGCCGGCGCTGGCCAGTCCGTTGTGGATCGTTCCCGACCTGCACGACGGCATCCTGCTGCTGGTGCTGGCCGGTGTCTGCACGCTGCTGCCGTTTGCCCTGGCCCTGGTCGCGCTGCGCCACCTCAGCGCCTACACCGTGCAGCTGGTCACCAACCTGGAGCCGGTCTACGCCGTGTTGCTGGCCGTGGTGCTGCTGCGCGAGCAGCACGAAGTCACCCCGTGGTTCTACCTGGGCGTGGCGATCATCGTCGGTGCTGTGTTCCTGCATCCGCTGCTCAACCGCCGCAAGCGCGTGCAGCATCCGGAGATCCTCGGCACCTCCGAAGCGCGCAACATCGCCGATTGAGCGCGTCCGCGCATTGCGCGGATCTTCCCGGTACCGGTCTCAGCGCTGCGGCCAGTGCCAGGCCGGTGCATCCAGCAGGCCCTGCCCGCTCAGCAGCGTCCGCCCGTGCTCCTTGAGCAGGTGCATCGAGTGGCAGTGCGGCGCCTGCTCCAGCGCGGCGATCAAGCGTGTGGCATGCGATACCACCCAGACCTGGCTGCGCGCACTGGCGGCGATGATCAAGCGTGCCAGCGCCGGCAGCAGGTCCGGATGCAGGCTGGTCTCCGGCTCGTTGAGTACCAGCAGCGGCGGCGGCCGTGGCGTGTGCAGCGCCGCTGCCAGCAACAGGAAACGCAGCGTGCCGTCGGACAGTTCGGCCATCGACAGTGGCCGCAGCAGACCGGGCTGGTGGAAGCGCAGCGCGAGCCGGCCATCCAGTTCCTCGAAGCTCACCGTCGCCCCCGGAAATGCATCCTCGACACTCTGCGCCAGCGCCTGCGGATCGCCGATTTCCAGGATCGTCACCCAGGCGGCGGCGAGGTCGCGGCCGTCGTGGTGCAGCACCGGGGTGCGGGTCGCCATCGACGGTTGTCGCGCCGGCGCATCGGCATCACTGCGGAAGTGGTCGTAGAAGCGCCAACGGCGGATGTACTCGCGCAAGGTGATGGCTTCCGGCATACGCTGCGGATCGCCCACCTGGGTGAACAGGCTGTCGAACAGCGAAAGACGGTCGTCCACCAGGTCCCAGCCGCGTGCGTGCCGCTGCCGCACCAGCGCCCCGCGGCGGTCGACCAGCAGGTTGGCGCTGCGCAGGAAGGGCCCCGCCCAGATCGCTTCGGCCTTGATCTGCGGATCCAGTGCGAAGGCCGATCGACTCGGCGGCGGATAGCCGAGGTCGATGGCGTAGCCGAATTCATCGGTGGCAAAGCCGAGCTTGAGCCCAACCGATTCCTGCCGCGGTCCGCCCTGCAGCGGAATCTCACCGGCCAGCACGCGGCGATCAATCTTTTCCGGACCGGCCCACAGCGCCGAACCCAATCCGCCCTCCCGCGCCAGCACCGCTGCAACGCCGCCCTGCGCGGTTTCCGCCAGCAGGCGCAGCGCGCGGTACAGGCTGGATTTGCCACTGCCGTTGTCGCCGGTGACGACGTTGAGCCGCTGCATCGGCAGCACCAGCTCGTGCAGTGATCGGTAATTGGCGATGGCCAGGGTCTGCAGCATGGTCGACGTCCTTGCAGTGAGACGCTGAGGTTGCCGTACGGGGATCGCAATGGCTGCGACTGCCCGCGGACGCCCGGGCCATCCACGCATGGCGTGGATCTACTGGTGGTTCCACCCGTGGCGTGGATCCACCGCAGCCGCCAGGGCGGTCAGGGCGCCACTTCCACCCGGTTGCGGCCGGCGCCCTTGGCCCGGTACAGCGCGGCATCGGCACGGGCCAGGGTCTGCTCGGAGGTTTCACCAGGCCGGTGCTGCGCCACGCCGATGCTGATCGTCACCGGGAAGCCCAGCGGCAGGTTGGACACCGCCACGCGCAGGAACTCGCATTGCAGCTCGGCGGTGCGCAGGTCCACGTCCGGCATCAGTGCGACGAACTCCTCACCGCCGTAGCGTGCGGCCATGCCGCGCCCGGCGAAGTGCGAGCGCAGCAGCGCCCCCAGTTCGGCCAGCACCCGGTCGCCGGTCGCATGGCCCTGGAAATCATTGATGTGCTTGAAATGGTCGATGTCCACCAGCGCCACACAGGCCTGCCGCGCCTGCCCATCAACGGCGACCACGGCTTCTCCCAGCGCTGCTGCCAGTGCGCGGCGGTTGGGCAGGCCGGTCAGCGCATCGGTCCGGCTCTGTTCGGCCAGGTCGGCATTCTGTGCCAGCAGCAGGTCGTGGTAGTCCGACAGCAGCCGCTCGTAGTCGTCGCGCTCGAGCATGTGCTTCTGGATGTCCAGCGCGAAGCGGCGCAGCTCCATCACCAGCATCACCTGCCGCGACAGCGCGGCCAGCGCTTCGGCCTTGTCGCTTGCCAGGTGCTGCGGGCGCGCGTCGAACACGCACAGCGTGCCCAACGGCAGGCCGTCACTGCTGATCAGCGGTGCACCGGCATAGAAACGCACGTGCGGGTCGCCAGTTACTACAGGGTTGTCGTGGAAGCGCACATCCTGCAGCGCGTCCTCGACCACCATGATCTCCTGCGGCTGCAGGATGGCATGGCCACACATCGAATCACTGCGCAGGGTCTCGGCCGCATCGATGCCCTGTATCGACTTGAACCACTGCCGCTCGACGTCGATCAGGGTCACGGCCGCCATCGTCGTGCCGCATACCGCCTTGGCAATGGCGACCAGATCATCGAACGAGCGTTCCCGTTCGGAATCGAGGATCCGGTAGCGGTACAGCGCCTCCAGGCGCAGCGCTTCGTTGGCGGGCTTGTCGGGCTTGATCATGCAGCGTCACGTTCCGGCAGGTCGCCGCAAAGTCTAGCTGATGTAGAGCCGCACCCAAGCTCGACTGCACCCGGGCAACGGCAGCCGAGCATAGGCTCGGCTCTACACACGTCGTTTACCAGTCCTGCTGCTGCGGCAACAGGCCGTGCAGCTCCTGCTCGGTCAGGTTGCGCCACTGGCCGGGCTTCAGCGCACCGATCTTGATGTTGTCGATGCGCACGCGGCGCAGCTGCGTCACGCGATAGCCGAACTCGGCCGACATCAACCGGATCTGCCGGTTCAGGCCCTGCTGCAGGGTGATGCGGAAACCGAACTTGGCGATCCGCGAGGTCTTGCACGGCAGTGTCATCTGGTCATGAATGCGCACGCCGCGGGCCATCGCGCGCAGGAATTCGTCGGTGACCGGCTTGTTCACCGCCACCAGGTATTCCTTCTGGTGGCCGTTTTCAGCGCGCAGGATCTGGTTGACGATGTCGCCGTTGCTGGTCATCAGGATCAGGCCTTCCGATTCCTTGTCCAGGCGGCCGATCGGGAAGATGCGCTGTTCATGGCCGACGAAGTCGACGATGTTGCCCTTCACCGTGCTTTCGGTGGTGCAGGTCACGCCCACCGGCTTGTTCAGCACGATGTACACGTGGCGGCGGGCGCCTGGCTTGCGGGCAGTGCGAACGCGCAACGGCTGGCCGTCGACCAGCACCTTGTCCTCCTCGCCGACCACCGCGCCGGTGCCGGCGGCATGGCCATTGACGGTGACGCGGCGGGCGGCGATCAGGCGATCGGCCTCGCGACGGGAGCAGAAGCCGGTGTCGGCGATGTATTTGTTGAGTCGGCTGGTCATCGCCCCATTATCCGGCATCGCCGCCCTTCCCGCCTCATGCCGTGGTCAATGGATCTTCGGTCTCGCCATCGAACACCCGGTTACGGCCACTGCGCTTGGCCACATACATGGCATGGTCGGCGCGCCGCAGCAGCGCGGCCAGGTCATCTTCGGCCGGCCGCCACTGTGCCAAGCCGATGCTCGCGGTCACCTCCAGGCCGGGCACCTGCAGGTCCCGGCAGGTCTCGGTGATGCGCTGGCGCAGGCGTTCCAGGCGGGCGGCAGCGATCTCCCGCGGCATGCCCGGCAACAGCAGCAGGAACTCCTCGCCCCCCATCCGCACCACCTGGTCCTCGCTGCGGACAGCGGCACGAAGCGCGCGCGCCACGGCCACCAGCACCTGGTCGCCGACCTCATGGCCGTGGCGATCATTGATGTCCTTGAACAGATCGATATCAAGGAAGCCGATCACCAGCGGGCCCCTCTCACGCTCGCCGCCCTGCAGATGCTGGGCCAGCTGGTGCAGGCCGGCGCGGCGGTTGGGCAGGCCGGTCAGCATGTCGGTCTCGGCGAGCTGGCGCATTTCATCACGCTGCTGGCGCAGCCGGCCCAGGCGCAGGTTGAGCGCGTAGGCCGCCATCATCAGCAGCCAGGTGACCGCCAGCTGCAGGGCCTCCACCCGGTACTCCATCAGCCAGTGCGCGCTGGCGGCGTCGGCCACGATCAGCACCAGCATCGGCGCCAGTGCGGCCAGTCCTGCCAGCGACCAGACATCGCCGCGCAGCCGGGCCCAGATGCCCATCGCCAACGACAGTGCGCAGCCGACGACGAAGGTCCCCTGCAGGATCTGCGCGACCACGCCCAGTCCATCGCGCTGCAACCACGGCACCACCGCCGCCAGCATCAGCAGGGACCACAACACCAGTTGCTGGGCCACGCGCGAACGTGGCAGTACGCGGTCACCGCCGTTCAGGCGCCACAACGCCGGCAACACCAGTGCCTGGGTGGCTGCAGTCAGTGCCAGCAGCCACCCGTCCCCGCGCGCGCCAACCCGCAGCCAGGGTTCGGGATAGCCGCTGAGGCCACCGAGGATCGACTGCCACAGCACCAGCACCAGGGTGGCGCCGATGTACATCAGGAAACTGCGGTCACGGGTGGTCAGATAGGCCATCAGCGCCGACAGCGCCAGCGCGATTGCCACGGCGATGCAGGCGGCGCGCACCAGCAGCCGGGCCGTGTCGTTCTGCTGTACCGGGCTGGGCGCACCCAGCTGCAATGTCGGCACCCAGCGCGCCTTCAGCGGTGTCTGCCAGGAGACCAGGAAGGGTTCGTGGCTGCCGGCAGCGGGTACCGCCACCATGCCGATGCCCGCCCGGAAGCGCGAATCGCGGGTGCGCGCGTCCTGCATGTTGCCGCAGATCTCGCGGTCACCGTGCTGCAGCCGCACTTCGCCGGCAAAGACATTGAAGACATCCAGCGCCTGCGGCTCGCCGGACCAGCCTTCTGGCGGTGCATTCACCTGTGTCTGCTGGCGCGGCCCGGCCAGCATCTCCGGCGTGCACGCGCGATGGGGCGTAGGTTCGGCCGTCGCGGTGCCGACCAGAAGATAATCGCGGCCGGCGTCGACGCTGCGCGCATGGCCCAGCCACGGCAACGCCAACCACACCAGCAGCAGGACAAGCACCGCCCCTGTTTCGAAACGCACCTGCCTGCCGCCCACGCCACGTCCTGTTACTGCTTACGTCCGCGCCCACTGCGCGTCGCCCCTGGCGGCATTATCGCAGTCGAAGGCACCGCCGATGTGTAGACCAAAGTGGCGGGGGTGTTGGCCGGGCTGCCGCCCGGCACCCGTAGAGGCCGGAGCCGAAGCAACAGCGAAAGCGGCTACCGAGGTGGGCGGGGCGGAATGGGCAGGCAGGACACGCCGTAAACCCGTCCATGGGGGCTCGATGGCGCCATCCATGGCGCCAACGGTCCTGCCTGCCCATACCGCCCCACCCCTGACAGTGTCCCGCCATCTGGTAGATCCACGCCGTGCGTGGATGGATGTTCATACCGATCTCGAAATCATTGAATGGATTGGATGTCATCCACGCATGGCGTGGATCTACGCGTCGACCCACCAAGAGCAGGCCATGCCATCCAGACAGATTGCGGAGATCTGTCGAAGGCGGGGTGGGTCCGGTTGCGGGGGCGTGAGCGCCATGGGCCCGAGGCATGCCTCGGGCGGGTTGGGCAGGACGCCCAACCCCGGTCTTGCCGTGTGCGCAGGACAGCGCACACGAGCAAGGCGCGACCGAGCTTACATGGACGTACTTGCAGCGTCCGCCGCAACCGGACCCACCCCGCCATCCCACGGATAGCCGCTGTTGCTGTTGCTGCTGAGGTTGCCGGCCAGCGGCCGGCACTACCGCGGGTGCCGGGCGCAGCCCGGCCGCAGCACCATCAGCCGGCAGCCGATGGCCCCTGCGTGCCGGCCAACCGCATCGGCCGCAGGTCGGCCAGGGTCAACCGTTCCAGTGGCTGCGGCCGTTCGATGGCATAGCCCTGCAGGCCCTGCACCCCCATCCCGGCCAGCGCCTCGGCCACTTCAATGGTCTCCACCCACTCGGCCACCACCTCCATCTGCAGTTCGCGGCCCAGCTCGCTGATCGCACGCACGCTGGCACGACTGACCGGATCGGTATCCATGTCACGCACGAAGGCACCATCGATCTTCAGCATGTCCGCCGGCAGCTGCCGCAGATAGCCGAACGAGGACAGGCCCGAGCCGAAATCATCCAGCGCCACCCGGCATCCGCGCGCCTTCACCGCGTCGATGAAGGCTCGTGCCTGGCTCAGGTTGCCGATTGCCGCAGTTTCGGTGATCTCGAAGCAGAGCTTGGACGCCAGCGCGCGGTTGCGCTCCAGCAGGTCGCAGACGAACGCCAGGAATCCCGGCTCGGCGATCGACTGCGCCGACACGTTGACGTTGCACAGGCCCAGCTGGCGTACGTGCGCCGGGCACACCTGCAGGTGGCGGAACAGCAGGCCGAGCACGTGCCGGTCCAGTACCACCGCCATGCCGTAACGCTCCACCGCCGGCATGAACTGGCCCGGCAGGTGCAGCACGCCATCGCTGTCGCGCATGCGCACCAGCACTTCGTAGTGCAGGTAGGACGGATCGCCCACCTTGGCGATGCGCTGCGCATACAGCAGCATCCGGTTCTCGGCCATGGCACGACTGACCCGCTGCAGGCGCTCGGCCTCCAGCCGCCGTTCTTCCAGGGCCAGCCGGTTTTCGTTGAAGCAATGCACGCGGTTGCGACCGGCCTGCTTGGCTGCATAGCAGGCACTGTCGGCGGCGCTCATCAGCCAGTTCGCGTCCGGCGCCTCGGCCGTGACTTCGACCACGCCCACGCTGCAGCTCAGCTGCGGACTGCCTTCGCTGATCGGGAACGTGGCCTGGCCGAGGTTGCGGATCAACCGCTGCAGTACGCGCTTGGCTTCATCCTGGTTGGCGCGGGCGAGGAACACCGCGAACTCGTCCGCACCCAGGCGCCCCACCCAGTCGCCATCACGCACCGCGCCGACCAGGTACTCGGCGAAGCTGCGCAGCATCTGGTCGCCGGCCGCGTGGCCGAAGCTGTCGTTGACCAGCTTGAAGTGGTCCAGGTTGATGTAGCCCAGTGCGTGGGTTCCACCGTCGGAGCGGACCTGCAGCAGCGACTTCTCCAGCAGGCGCTCGATCTCGCGACGATTGATCAGCCCCGTCAGGGGATCGTGGCTGGCATGGTGTTCGATCTCGCGCGCCAGGGCATGGTTCTGGCTGACATCCTCGACGATGGCGAACACCGACAGGCGGCCGTCGGCGGTGCGCACGCCGGTACCACTCCAACGCCCCCACACCAGGCTGCCATCGCGGCGTCGGAAGCGCAGCTCGCCCGGCCGCAACTGGCGATCCCAGTCGATACGGCCAGCCTCATCGATGACCAGCTCGCCCTCCATCAGCAGCTCGGCCAGCGACATCTGCAGCAGCACGTCCCGGCGATGGTCGAGGATGTCGGCCATCGCCTGGTTGGCCTCCACCACCCGGCCGCTGGCATCCAGCTTGAGCATGCCGACGTTGGCCTGGTAGAAGGCCGCCCGGAAGCGGCTCTCGTGCTCGGTCAGGTCCTTGCCGACCCGGCGGGCCAGGGCAACCGCCATCAGGCTGATCAGCAGGACCGACAGGCCGCCTACGGCCAGGGTCGCGATGCGCACCGCGCGGGCCATGCGCAGCAGCGCCTGCGAGAACGCCTGCGCCTGCTCGCGCAGCTGGTGGTCGATGCCACGCAGCCGGTGCAGGTAGTCATCCACGGTCGCCTCGTCCAGCGGCCCCGCGCCATGGCGGCGCTGCAGCTCCTCCGACAACGCCTGCAGGGCCAGCAGGTCCGCGTCGGTCTGCCGCCACAACCAGGTGGCCTCGCGGAAGGCACCGACATTGCGCGCATGGCGGAACGAGAAGATCAGCCGTGGAATGTCGGCGCGGGCATTGCCCCCACGCAGGAAACCGGCGCGGGCTGTCGCCTCGTCCGGTTCGGGTTGCTCCAGCGCCTTGCGAGCCTGCAGGTCACCCAGCGGAACCTGAAGTGCCCGCTGGGCATCCTGCAGATCCTGCAGATGGCCGCGCGCCAGGTAACGGCTGAGCGCTGCGGTGGCGTCCTGCTGCCCCCGCGACCAGTAGCCCTGCCCTGCGATCCACGCGGTCGATGCCGCCTGCAGCTCCTGGATCACGGCCGACAGCGCGACCAGTCCGATCGCCATGCCCGTCAACAGCGCAAATCGCAGTCCCAGCCCGCGGGTCATCGGTACCCGTCGGCGCTGTTGGTCCATGCCACTTCTACCCATCCTGGATCCCCCGAATGTGCTGCGGTGACAATCTCCTACGGAACCGGGCCAGCCTAGGACCGGGGATGTGTGGGCCATGCGAAACCGGACCCGGCGGGTGATCGGCAGCGGCGGCCGGGCCGGCCTGACCTCTTGAAAACGACAACGCCAGCCCGGAGGCTGGCGTTGTTCATCTACTTCTGCGCGGCTTAGAAGCTGCGCGGGCCGCGCGGCTTGTTGAAGCCATCACGACGCGGCGGACGGCTGTCGCGGTCGCCGCCGGGGCCACCCGGACCACTGCGACGCGGAGCACCCGGGCCACCCGGACCGCCCGGACCACGCTTGTCGAAGCGCGGCTTGAACGGACGCGGCGCCGGATTGACCTCTTCACCGGCCGCCAACGGACGCATCTGCAGCTGCTGGCCGGACACCCATACCTTCTGCAGGTGGGTCAGCACGTCCGACGGCATCTGTGCCGGCAGATCCAGCAGCGAGAAGTCGTCGTGGATGTCGATGCGACCGATGAAGCGGCTTTCCAGGCCGGCTTCGTTGGCGATGGCACCGACGATGTTGGCCGGCTTCACGCCGTGCTGGTGGCCGACCGAGATGCGGTAGGTCTCCATGCCCTGCTCCGGTGCGCCGCGCGGCGGCACGTCACGGCGCGGACGCTGCTCGAAGCCACCCTCGGCATCGTCACGACGCGGACCACGCTCGAAGCGCGGGCCGCGCTCGTTGCGGTCGCCACGTTCCGGGCGCTCAGTGCGCTCGAAACGCTCACGCGGCGCGCGCTCTTCGCGCGGTGCACGCACCGGCGGCTGCAGCAGGAACGGGGTATCGCCCTGCATCATCTTGGCCAGTGCGGCGGCCACTTCGATGGCCGGCACGTTCTGCTCGGATTCGAAACGCTCCAGCAACTGGCGGTAGAAGTCCAGGCCGCCCTGGCCCAGGGTCTCGGTGATGCGCGAGGTGAACTTGTTGATGCGGTTGTCGTTGACCGCTTCCACGCTCGGCAGCTGCATTTCTTCGATCGGCTGGCGGGTCGCACGCTCGATCTGGCGCAGCATGCCCTTTTCGCGCGGGGTGGCGAACAGGATCGCCTCACCGCTGCGGCCAGCACGGCCGGTACGGCCGATACGGTGCACGTAGCTTTCGGTGTCGTACGGAATATCGTAGTTCAGCACGTGGCTGATGCGCTCCACGTCCAGGCCACGGGCGGCCACGTCGGTGGCGACCAGGATGTCCAGCTTGCCTTCCTTCAGCATGGCGATGGTGCGCTCACGCTGGGCCTGCTGCATGTCACCGTTGATGGCGGCAGCGGCCAGGCCACGGGCCTGCAGCTTGCTGGCCAGTTCCTCGGTGCCGGCCTTGGTGCGCGCGAAGACGATCATCGCGTCGAACGGCTCGACTTCCAGGATGCGGGTCAGCGCGTCCAGCTTGTGCATGCCGCTCACCCACCAGTAGCGCTGGCGGATGTTGGCCGAGGTGGTGGTCTTGGTCGCGATGGTGACTTCGACCGGGTCCTTCAGGTAGGTCTGCGCGATGCGACGGATGGCCGGCGGCATGGTGGCCGAGAACAGCGCCACCTGGCGCTTCTCCGGCAGCTTCTTCAGCACCGCTTCGACGTCGTCGATGAAGCCCATGCGCAGCATTTCATCGGCTTCGTCCAGCACCAGCGTCTTCAGCTCGGACAGGTCCAGCGTGCTGCGGTTCAGATGGTCGATGACGCGGCCGGGGGTACCGACCACGATGTGCACGCCGCGGCGCAGGGCCGTCAGCTGCTGGCCGTAAGGCTGGCCGCCGTACACAGGCAGCACGCGGAAGCCGGGGATCTTCGAGGAATAGGACTGGAACGCCTCGGCAACCTGGATGGCCAGCTCGCGGGTCGGGGCCAGCACCAGGGCCTGCGGCTTGATCTGCTGCAGGTCGATGTTGGACAGCACCGGCAGCGCGAAGGCTGCGGTCTTGCCGGTACCGGTCTGGGCCTGGCCCAGCACGTCGCGGCCTTCCAGCATCGCCGGGATGGTGGCAGCCTGGATCGGCGACGGCGTTTCGTAGCCGATGGCAGTGACAGCCTGCATGACAGAATCGGACAGGCCGAGCTGCGCGAACTGCAGCTGCGCTTGGGTTTCTTGGGACATGGGGAACTCCGAAGGCACTGCCACGAGCATGGCAGGCGAAAAAAAGGGGGATTCCGCGCTTTGGGCGCCCTTCTTATCGCGTGCCCTGGCGCTGCTCGGTTGAAGCTGAGGTTTCACTCGCTCAGAGCGGAATGATACCGCACTGTTCCTGAACATGGTGTACAGGAAGCCATCGGCATGCCGTTACGGCCCGCCGTGGCGCACAATAGGCGCCCATTTTACCGCTGCGGGCTCTGTCCTGCAGCGCCTGCCCCAGGAAACCCCGTTCCATGCAGATCCTCGAATTCGACCTCGACGGCGACTACGTCGAACTCAAGCAGTTGCTCAAGCTGGCCGACCTGGTCACCAGCGGTGGCGAAGCCAAGATGGTCATCAGCGAAGGCCTGGTGCTGGTCGATGGCGAGGTCGAGCTGCGCAAGGCCTGCAAGATCCGCGCAGGCCAGGTGGTCGAGTTCAACGACAGCCAGATCCGGGTACTGGCCGCCGTTTGAGTCACCGCGCTGCCGTCAGGCCACGCGCTGGGTCAGGTGGGCGGCAATCAGCTGCCGGAACGGCGCCACCCCCTGCGCCACCCGCAACCCGGCCGCGCGCAACAGGCGCGCCGGCCGGCGGTCATCGGTATACAGGCTGGCGACCGCATTGGTCGCCTCATACAGCGGCCGCGCTGACAGCCGATGTCCGCGCTGGTAGCTGCCCAGCATGCCGGCGGCGGCGATGTCCGCCCCGCGCCGCTGCTGCTCGGCGATGCCCTGCGCCAACCGCTGCGCACTGGCCAGGCCCAGGTTGAAACCATGTGCGGTGACCGGGTGCATGCCCACCGCGGCATCACCGATCAATGCCGAACGCTCGCCGACGAAGCGCTGCGCATATACCCCGACCAGGGGATAAGCCTGCGGCGTCGCCACCGGCTGCATCCGTCCCAGACGGTGTTCGAAGAAACCGCTGATGGCGTCCCCGAACGCGATCTCATCCATCGCCAGCAGTTCTTCGATCTGCCGCGGCGGCAGGGTGATCACCGCCGATGCCTGGCCTTCGTTGAGCGGCAGCAGTGCCATGGTGCGGCCATAGCCGAACCACTCCCACGCCGTGTGGTGATGATCGCGCTCGACCTGCATGCGGCACACCAGCATCGACTTGCCGAAGTCACGCATCTGCGCACCGATGCCGAGCATGCGGCGGGTGCCGGAGAAGCGGCTGTCGGCGCACACCAGCAGGCGCGCGTGCAGTTCGCTGCCATCATCCAGGCGCACCACGTGGCCCTGGCTGTCGGCGCGCACCGCCTGCACCTTGCGACCATCGAACAGCTCCAGCCCGTCCTGGCCCTGCACCGCCTGCCACGCCGCGCGGCGGATCAGATGATTGGGCACCAGCCAGCCCAGCGGCTGGCCATCGATCTGGCTGCTGGCAAAGGTCAGCGCGAATGGCGACCCGCCGTTCATCACCCGCGCATCGCGCAGCTCGGCAATCTCGGCTTCGGGCAGGCGTTGCCACAGGCCCAGTTGTTCCAGGCTCTGCCGCGACGCATGGGTCAGGGCGATTTCACGGCCATCGAAGGCGGCCTCGGCCAAGGCCTGGCGCGGCTGCGCCTCGACCAGCCCCACCTGCAGGCCAGTGCCGGCCAGCGCGCGCGCAAAGCACAACCCGGCCGGTCCGGCGCCGACCACCACCACGTCCATCCTGCGCATGCGCGCCTCCTGCCGTTGATCCAGTCGCGGCCAGCATAGCGCCGCGTGCCTGACCGGCCTTGATCTGGATCAGCTGTACTTCACAGCAGCGCGAACACCAGCGCCAGGATCGCCAGGATCGACACCAGCCAGACCAGGCTGCGCACATAGGGAATGCCGGCCGCATACAACGGCAGGTACACCACACGCGCCCAGAAGTAGACCTGCGCGGCCAAGGCGGTGGCATCGCTGCCACGCCCGGCCACCACCACCGCGATCGCAGCGGCGGCGAAGAACGGGAAGGTCTCGAAGAAGTTGGATTGCGCCCGCTGCAGCCGCCCCGCCAGCGGGCTCAGCGGCTTGGACGAGTCGTCGCGTGCCGAGGCGTTCCATTTCATCCCGCGCTCGCGGGTGACCACGGTGGAGGCGGCGAAGATGTAGACGAAACCCAGCAGCATCGCCCACGCCAGCATCGTCAGTTCGGTGGTCATCGTCGTTCTCCGTCAGGGGCTGGATGCACGCAGGCTGTAACCGGCCAGGCGCCAGGTCTGGTCTTCATCGAAGCGGAACGACACCAGCTCGCGTACCGGCTGCGCGCTGTTGGCGAAACGGGTCGGGAAGCTGACGTTGATGTACAGGCCCTCGGGCACGGCCGCACCTGCAGCGTATTTCACGCGGGTGATAGTCGGCTGGCCACGCCCGGCCATCGCGCCCAGTCGCGTGCGGTCTGCCGCAAGCTGGCTGACGAAGGCGGCCTTGGGCACCGCGCGGCGGGCAACAGCCGAGGCGCCGTCCCACAACTCACCCGCCCGATTGGCGTCGACCAGTTGCGCGGCCTTCAATGCGGCGCTGCCCATTTCCGCGTCCTGTTTCTGCACCTGCGCCTGCTGGGCAGCACTCAGCACCGGCGTAGCAGCCGTCGCCGGTTTCGCGGCGGTCGGGGCGCTCGCCGCGGGGCGCGCCGGGGCCGGCGCGGGCGTGGCCGGTGCAGGCGTTTGCGCCAGTGCAGCCAGGGGCAACAGGGACAGCAGCAGGAGCACGCGCTTCATGGACACCGCCGGTTCGATGGAAAGAACCGCAGTCTACGCCAGCGCGGTGAGTGGCCCGTCAGCGCGCCTGGACGCTGCCCTCCACCGCGCCAGCGTCGGCCTGCGCCGCCGGTGCAGCGGACGTCGCCGGCAGCTGCTCGGCCACCGGCGGCTGCTCCGGCGGCGCCGGCGGCAGCGTGGCCACGTCGATCTCCGACAGCGGGCTTTCCTCCGGGCATACCGGATCGGGGAAGCCGAAGCGCTGTTTCAGCGACTGGCCACAGCTGTTGATCGATTCCATGTCGGCGCCATCGCGCTTGCACTGTTGGTCGAAGGCCACCAGGAAGGCATCCTTGCGCTGCACGAAGTCGTCGCCACAGGCACGCATCTGCTTGATCCGCTCAAGGTCGTCCTGCACCGCGTTGGTGCCGTCCAGGCCGTACTGGCGAAGCTCTTCGGCCGTCAGCAGGCGCAGGCTGCGGTTGGGCACGGTCATCATCAGGTCGGCCACGCCCACCGCCACGCCATTGCGCTGCAGATAGTCCTTCACGTTGTCATAGACCTCGTGCAGCTCGCGGTTGAGTTCCGCGCGCGAGGTGGCCTTGGAGCTGATGCGCATCATGCGATGGATGCCGACCTTGCCGGTCAACAGGCGGTTGTCACCGGCAGCCAGCACGAACACGCAGGCGCTGTGGCAGATCGAACCTTCGCGCACCCAGATGGTCCAGCCGGATTCACCGATGCTGTCACCGGCGACGATGGCCGATTCCACCTGGCCACCACTGGAATCCAGATCGAGGATGCGCTTGTGGATCTGCAGCTCGTCGGCCACCACGGCCAGCCGCCACATCATCTCGGCAAACCCGGGGTTGATCTTGCCGTTGTAGCGCACGCGCAGCAGGCCACGCTCGGCACACGGCGCCAGGGCCTGCTTCAGCTGTTCGCGCTGCAGCCCTTCCAGTTCGAGGCCATCGCCGCCTTCGCCGGCGTAGTCGGTGCCGCAGCTGATCCACGCCTTGCCATTGTCCAGCTGGGTCTGCGGCCAGGGCCGATCGGCACTGCTGCGTGCCTGTGCCGGCGGCGGCGGCGCATCGGCGGCATTGATCGACACCATGTTCTCGCCATCGCTGGCCGGGGCACGCGTGGCCTTGTCGGCGGCAGTGACGTTGCCGGGGTTCTCCAACTGACTGCAGCCCGCCAGGGCCAGGCACAACAGGGGCAACCAGCGGAGTTTGGCGGACATCGGGCAACCGGATTTCGGACAGGTAAGAACCACAGTCTACCTGCCCCTGCCGCGCATTCAGCGCGCGCCACTGAACCGCTTCTGACCCTTAACCCTTGTCATTCCCCATTCCGGCGTCGTCCCAAATCCCACCCACGCATGGCGCGGATCCATGTGTCGACCAAGGTCGACACCCACCAAGAGCAGACCATGCCATTTCGACAGTTCGCGGAAATCTGTCGAAGGCGGGGTGGGTCCGGTTGCAGGGGTGTCCGCAGCATGGATGCCGCGGCCAAGCTTACATGGACGTACTTGCAGCGTCCCCTGCAACCGGACCC
>NZ_JBHZOP010000029.1:0-30832 GCF_042787595.1 Stenotrophomonas sp. YIM B13575
CGCCGGGCGCTGTCCCGCGCCCGGCGACGCCGTGTCGGTGGTCCTCACCGCTGATGGCTGCTCCCTGCCCTCCGTGCCGTCCTGGCTGGGGCCGCCACCGCTCCCTGGCAGCTGGCCCGATCCTCTGTTCTGCGCGTGGTCGGTGCGGACCTTGGTCCGCACCGCTCCTCATCCACGCATGGCGTGGATCTACTGGGTCGGCTGCTTGCCTGCTTCCGCACGTGCCTGCGGGAACTGGAAGGCGCTGTTGACGTCGTAGCCCGTGGCCGCTGCCGTGTTTCCGCGTGCTGGCGGGTCGATGCTGCTGCTGGCACTGCCGAAGCCGAGAATCTGCACGCTGATCACCGACGGCTGGTTGCGCCGCGCATCGTCCTGGCTCTTGCGCATCACGTCCTGTGCGGCCTGGCTGGCGCTGTTGGCCGCAGCGCTGGCCGACGCCAGCGCGTTGACGTTCACCGAGGCCAATACCGGCAGGCCCTTGCTGTCGCCCTGCACCTGGATGTTGGCGGCGTTGAGCACCTGCAATGCGGCCAGGTTGATGTTGCCCGACACGCGGATACCTGCCTCGCCCGCGTCGATGGTGCCCAGCGGCGCGATCAGGTCGACATCGCCCGGCGCCACTTCGGCGATCGGGTTCAGCGTTGCAATGCCCGCGCCGCTTGCCGGTGCCTGTGGCGACAGGATCACGTTGCCCCAGGTGTCGTAGACGCGACGCGGCGGGGTGTACAGCAGCGTGGTCTGCGAGCCACGGCCGGCGTTGATGTCGCCCTGCTCGGACCACGCCAGGATGTCGCCACCAAAGGTGGTCATCACCCGCGACAGGCCCAGCAGCACGCTGTCCTGGCTGAACAGACGGATGTCGCCCTGGCCCTGGGTGACCAGGCCCGCACTGGCCGGAGGCACCACGCCCTGCACGCCCACCACGATCTGCCCGCCCGGCGCCATCAGCTCGATGTTGCCACCCGCTTCGGTGCGCACACCGGAACCGCCGTACATCACGATATCGCCAGTACGGTTGATGGTTGCGCCATTGGCGTCCTTGTCCGGCATCAGCGTGGCGATCGCTTCGCGCCCGCGCAGGTAGGAACCGAAACGCGGCCCTTCTGCGTTGGTGTACTCACGCCCTCCTTCGCGCAGTTCAGCGTAGTAGACCTGGCGCAGGAAGATGCGCTGCTGCTCCTTCGGCAGCGCATCGAACGCGGCCAGTGCATCCGTACCTTCGGCAGCGGTGCCGAAGCGCTGCTGCAGCCACTGCTTCAGTTCCTTGTCGTAGATCTTCACCGCCTTGCCAGGCTGCGATGCCAGCGACTGTGCCGGGTCGGCCAGGCTGGCCGGGTCGAGATAGCGCGCACGCAGCGCGGCGAAGTCGATCTGCTGGTTGCCGGCGGTCAGGCCGACACTCGCCCCGGGGCGGGTATCGCCCTGCACGATGCCGCCCAGCGTCACGATGCTGCCTACGTCCTCCTGCCGCAGCTGACGACCTGCACTGACCTCCAGATTGCCGGGACCGGCCACCACGGCATCCAGGTGCACGATGTCGCGCCCTGCCTCCACCACCGAAATATCGGTGGCCGTACTGTTCAGGGCGGTCAGCGAAACACCCAGGATGTCGCGCCCGGCGCGCATCTGCACCGCACCGGCCGCCTCGAACAGCGCAAACTGCGTGCGCTGGCTGCCGGAGCGATCCAAGATACGCTGCGCGCCCGATTGCAGGCCGATGATGTCGCCGCCCACGGCATAGAAGCGGCTGGGCGATAGCGTACCCGGCAGATTCGACAACGGTGTATTGGGACCGAACGCGAACAGCGGCAATGCCGCCTCCGGCGTCGCCGAATGGCCATCCACCGACAGATTGTGGTGCGGCCGCGAGAGGTTGCCGGTGCCGTCACCCACCTGGGCCATGAAGGCCGGATCGAACGGCCCCGGCATACGTGTATCCGCGGCCGAACGTGCGATCTGGGTGGCGCCCGGCTGGGCGAAGATGCCGCCGCCGGCCAGTACATCCAGGCGGCCACTGGCCGAGGGTGCCAGCAGCAGTACGTCCTGGGTATTGTCCTGCATGCTCAAGCGGTCGAAGGTGATGTTGCCCTGCGCGGCAACCGCGCTGAACCGCGAAGGATAGAGCCAGTACTGCAGCAGATCGCGCCCGCCGGCCTGCAGCTGCACCTGCTCAGGCGCGAGGTTGCTGCCGCTGAGATTCAGGGGGCCGGCCACGCCCGGCGAAAGATCGCCTCCGGCGCTGAACAGGTCCACGGCGGTGGATGCGGTCCACAGCGAGAACCAGGTGGTGCCTGCGGCGCGGCTGCCGTTGTCCTGGGTCACACCGCTGTAGTTGGCCACCGCTACCCGGCCGGCATCGCCAACACCGCCCAGCACCACATCCCCGCGCGCCTGCAGCGATGCCGTGGCATCGCCCAGCACCAGCACCGGACCGCCCATCGCGCGTGCACTGTCGGCGGCGAACAGGTCGGCCGCACGCTGGCGGCCGAGCGTGCCGTAGTTCTCCAGCGTCACGCCCATGCCACCGATGCGGCCGGCCTCCAGCAGCAGGCTGCCCCGCAGGTTGCTGAAGGTGCCGTTGAGGTCAAGGTCCTGCGCGGCCCTGGCCGTGTTGAGGCTGGAGAACGTGGTGGTCAGCTCCGGATTCAGCACACCGCCGGTGCGCAGGCGCAGATCGCCGCCGCCGGTCAGGTGCAGCTGGCCATCGCTGACCCGGCCGGTCGAGCCGACTGCGGCAACGATCGCACCCGAGTGCGGCGCGGTCATGAACCCCAAAGCATCGCCCATCGCCTCGCGCACACCGGCGTTGCGGCCGGCATCGAGCGTGAGATTGCCGCCACCGAGCGTACCGAAACCGGTGAAACCCACCATCCGCGGCGTGCTGTCTGCGGTGGCCGAGACGTTGGTGTAGGTACCGAAGTTGACCCACCAGCTGGTCGGCACCGGCGTCACCCCGGTGGTGCTGCCGGTACCCTGCCGCCAGAGCCAGTTGCCCACGGCGGCACTGCCATGCAGGGCCATGTCGCGGTCGCTGCTGCCCGATTCGGCGCGCGCGGTCCACACATCGCCGACGATGTCCCGCCCGGCCTCCACGCGCAGGTTGCCACCATGGTCCGGATACCACGCCTGGTAGCCCGCCAGTGCAGCGTCGTAGCTGCCGGGCACCACGTCCTTGCCGAGCAGAGCGCTGTTCCAGGGCGCCGGCGCACGCGGCGAATTGAAGGCCGCATCACGCCCGTTGCCAAGCGAGGTGGGTGTGCCGGCGGTGTAGACGCCGAATCCGGATTTCATCACCACGTCGCCGGCCGCCAGCAGTTCCAGGTCGCCCTTGCCGGTGCGCAGCACGCTCCACGCGGGTGTGCCGGGGCGCTGGCCATAGGTGGTCACCTCGGTCTGCGTGCCTCCGCCAAAACAATAGGTGGGCGCCGAGCCGCAGAACTCGTCTTCGGTCATGCCGAAGATCGCCGCAAAGTCCTTGGCCGATGTGCCGACGTAGGATTCATCGCCCCAGAAATCCAGCGAGCCCTGTGCGGCCACCTGGCGCGGTGCGGGGCCGCAGTAGCCGTCTGCCAGCGCACAGAACTCCTCTTCGGTGTAGCCGAAGATATCGGCCAGTTCGGCGATCGGGCGACCGGCATAGGAGGTATCGCCCATCCAGTCCAGCGAGGCCTGCTCGGTCAGCACGCGGTCGCCCACGAAAATGATCTCGGTCTTCACCGTGCCCACCGATCCCTGATGGGTATCGGCCAGCACCACGCTGCCGTCACTGCCCCAGCGACGCGTGCGCGGATCGGCAGCGTCGCTGTCCGCGCCGGCCACGGCGGTCAGGTCCCACGACGTCGTGCCTTCCGCCAGCATCGGCGCCAGCGCCCAGTTGCGGCCCTGGTTGCCATTGGCATCGGCAGGTCGCAGCTTCACCGGTGCATCGCCGGCCAGCTCCACCTTGGTCATGGAGGGAATGTATGCGCCTGCTTTCAGGTCTACCGCGCGTGCCAGGCGCAACGCGATCGGCAGCACGGCACCGGCCGGCCACTCCTGTGCGGCCATCTGCACGCTGCTGCGAAGACGGAAGCCGCCGCCCAGGCGCGCGCCTGCCTCCAGCTGCAACGGCTGGTCAAGCAGGGTGCCGGCGGCGAAGGTCTGCCCATCACGGGTGGTAACCGCCGCACCGAGCACGGTGCCGGCAGGCAGTCGCAGGCTGTCGGCCAGTGTCATCGCTGCGGGCAGCACGGTACCGGCGGGCAGCACGGCCGATTCCACCGGCACCGCATAGTTCAGCGTGGTGCCCGCCGGGAATTCGGTCCCCGGCTGCAGCTGCACGCCATCCACCGGCACCACCAGGCCGCCACCGAACGGTGTGTTGGCGCCGCCGCTGCTGCGACCCTCGATCAGCTCCCAGCCGGCTTCATCCGGGTTGGCTGGCGGTGGCGCGAAGCCATCGTTGATGCTGCCATGGATGTTGATGTTGCCTTCGGCCCGAAGCACCAGCGAGGCCGATTCGCCGAACCCGCGCCGCGCCGCGTCGAGACGGTCGGCGTCGGGACCGTAGCGGTAACCGGACAGGTCGATGTCGCCGGAAACTGTCAGGTCGCCGCCGGGGTTGTCCGCACTACGGTGCGCCACCACCTGCACACCCGGACGCAGGCGGTGGCTGCCCAGCGCTGCGGTGCGCTGCTGCAGATCGGCATTGGCCAGCGCCCCGTCCATCCACGTGCGGTTGTCCGGATCGACGATCTGGTCCAGCCACTGCTGGGTGACCACCTGCGGCCGGTTCCCGTGTACATCCACGCTGGAGGCCAGCGGAGCATCGTCATAGCGGCGCACGCCGTTGACCTGGATGTCGGCCGCACCGGTGATGCGCATACCGTTGGCAACGGCAATGGCCGCATCATCAGTACCGATCCGCGGCACGTCGATCTTCAGTGTGCCTCGCGCAGCGCCGTCGTTCTGACCGGGCTGGCTGCCCACGGCGACGCCACTGCCGGCACGCAGGTCGATGGCGGCGCCGGCGCCGATGCTGACCTGGCCTGCGGCGCTGCCCAGTTCGACCGTCGCCCGGTTGGGGCTGTCGATGATCTTGCCGTAGCTGTCCACGCGCAGGCCACTGCCATGCGCGTCGAGCGTGCCGTTCACCTGCAGCGCGTCGCGGGCGTACAGGCGGATGCTGCCGACCTGCTCGCCGCTGGCGTCGACGCGCCCGGCCACGGTCAGGCTGCCCTTGTCCACGCTGATGTCGACCCGTCGCGCCTTCACCTCGTCGCCGATCTGCAGATCCCCCTCGCCGATCTGGAAGGTGCGCGCGCCGGTCACGCCGCTGCTGTTCAGCCGCTGGTTCAACCCCGCGAAATCCTGCAGCTGGCGTGCACGCACCACCAGTTCGCCCGCGTCGTAGGGCACCACGGTGCCACCTGCGTCGTAGCGGCCGCTGGCCGCGCCGTCCACACGCCCGGCCAGATCCGCGCGACCGGCCAGGGCATTGATCGTCAATCGCCCACCGCGGTTGTTGCGCGCCGACACATCGATGCGCGAGGCGGCATCGGTGGTCACCTCGCCACTGTCGCTGGACAGCAGCACATCACCGCCCCAGCTGTACTTGTCCACGTCGAACAGGCTGACCTTGCGACCCGCCAGATCCAGCGCCGCATGCGCACCCACGCCGATGCCCTGGCGCGCACTGGCCGACAGGCGGCCGGAGGCCAGCGCGATCGTGCTGTCCAGCAGGATGCGATCAGCGTCGATGCTGAGCTCACTGCCCAGCGCATCACCGCCAGCCCTGCCGTTGCCCCCGTGCAGGGCGAAACTGCCGCCGGTGCGCAGGGCGAGCTGCGCGCCCGGGTCTGCGGTCAGCAGGGGCGTGCTGATGGCCACGCTGCCACCGCTGTACTGCCAGCCCTTGTCGGCCAGGTACTCGCCGCGCTGCTGGTACGCATCCAGCGTTCCCTTCGCCGAGAACACCATCTGTTCCGAAGCCCCGAGGTTCAACGCGCTGAAGCCAAGTACCTGACGGTTGGCCGCGACCTCGGAGCTGGGCCTGCTGTACGGCGCACGCCCCAGCGTCAGGGTGCGCGTGACGATATCCAGCTGGCCATCGCCCAGGCGATCCACCATCGGCTCTGCCGGCGGCACGGCCGCGTTGCTGCCCGTGGCCTGCGTGGCCGCCAGCGCACCATCCCACACCAGCGCATCTACCAGGATGCGCGCACGGTCGCTGGCGTTGCCATAGCCGTGGATCGCCTGCGCGCCCAGCACCAGGGTGCGCAGGCTGCCAACGCCGGTGGCGCTGTCGCGCGCATCCAGGTCGACGCTGCCGAACACATTCACCGAATCGCGCGCCACCAGGCTCAGCGTGTCCAGCGCGGGTGCGCCGGTAGCCGCGTTGCCACGCAGCAGCTGCTGCAGCACCGTCTGGTTCATGGTCATGCCGGCGGGCAGTGCACCCGCTGCCGCCGCCTGTGCGATGGCTTCGGCGCTGCCGAGGTTCAATGCAGCCATGCTGACGCCCAGCTGGCGCGTGCCGTAGCTGGCCGAATCGCGCAGTTGCAGGGTGCCATCGGTGGCGACAGCGATGCTGCCGTCGGACACCAGCCGCGCTTGTCCCTCGCACGCGTCCTGGCAGCCGCCGATATCGATCGCCACCGGGCCGGCGGCAACGCCGGTGGTGCCGGTGATCAGGTTCAGGCGCTGGTTGGACACCGCCAGCAGGCCGCCCGTGACCTGGTAGGGCAGCGTGTCGACGGCGTCGCCACCGGCGCGTGCGTAGGGCAAGGTGTTCACGGTCGCCCCGGCTTCGACCAGAATGCCGGCGCCACCGGCGGCTGCCGCCATCAGGATTTCCGGTGCCTGCAGCGTGGCCCCGGAAAGGATCGCCACGCTGCGGGCCTGGCCGGTCACCGTCACCTGCGACGCCACCTGGTTGATCTGACCACCGATCACCATGCGCGCCGGCTGGAATGCATTGAGGGCCTGGTCGGTAAAGGTCACGCCTCGGTCGCGCGTTTGCGCAACGCCATCGGCAGCGATGACCTCCAGCGTGCCGATGGCCGGATTGGCCATCGAAGCCACCAGGGTGCCGCCCCGCCCCTTGTCGTTGGCCGCGGCAAACCGCGCGGTACCGGCGAAGTCGATTGCCGCCGCACCCTGGCGTCCGGCGCCCTCACCCAGCGCCAGGGTCAGGCCCAGCGCATCGATGGTCTGCCAGCCGCGCGATTCGCCGCGGCGGTCGGCCGTTGCCTGCACGAAGGCGTTGTAGCTGGTTTCGTTGTAACCCGAATGCCGCCGCACCACCGCCGCCGGTGTCAGCAGCAGGTCGGTCAGCAGCGGCGATTGCACACCGCCCAGACCGCCACGCTGGTGGCCGGACACGCGCCAGGTGCCGGTGCCGGTCGGCAGCGGCTGCGAAACGCCGGACGCACCGGTCGCGCCAAGCTCGACACGGAACGCACCGGGCTGCAGCGCGAAGTTGGCCGGCAGCAGCGTGTAGGTGCCCGCCGGCAACCCGGGAACACCCGCCGGCACGCTGACCTGCTGACCGATGCCGGGCGCGGCGAAGCCGTCGGTGCTGGTGGGCGCGAATGCGCCCGTATAGCCGGGCACGATGGCATACACCGGGTTGCCCGAGGCACTGAACGCGTAGCGGGGGTTGGCATCGGCCAACGCGGTGCGCAGCACGTCCACCGAACCACCCCGACCGGAGATGAATGCTGCACCGGTCAGGTCGCCGCCACCGGACATGTCCAGCAGCGCGCCCGGGCTCACGTTCACCTGGTTGGCTTTGAGGGTGACGCCCATCGAGGTGATGCCACCGGCGGTCAAGGAATCCACGCTACGGCTGCCGATGCGCCAGGTGACCCCATCGGCGGTACCGCCATAGGGCAGCGCCAGGCCGGCACCACTGGTGGAGGTGATGCTGCCGGGCAGCAGTTCCACCCGGCCGCCGGCCGTACCGCCCATGGCCAGACCACCCAGCTGCAGGGTTCCCATCGGCGCCCACACCGCACCGCCCTGCTGCACGGTAGCGGCCACCAGTCGCAGCGAGCCGAACGCCGATGCAGGGACACCCGCTGCCGTGCCGTTACCCTGGATGCGCAGCACCGCATCCGGGTTCGCCCAGTAGTCGACGGTGTCCACGGTCTGCGCCGATGCACCCGCCACCACCCGGCCCACCGCCCCGGACGTCGGATACAGGCGCGCCGCGGTCAGGTCGATCGAGCCCGGTGCCAGCAGCGAACTGACCGCCGCGTTGCTGGCGATGCTGGAAAGAAGGCGCACATCACTGCGGCTGTTCAACGAGAGATGGTCGAAACTGGGCAGCCAGGTGACATCGCGAAGATCGATGAGATCGCCATTGACCGCCAGCGCATGATCGCCCGCAGTCGCTGATACCGCACCCTGGGTGAACTGCAGGCTCTCGCCCGACAACTGCTTCCAGCGCGCCTGCGCCAGGCGCACATACGGGGCCGACAGCGAGATCGCGCTGGGCGTGCTTGCGCTTGCGCCTGTGGCCACGCCCAGGCTGGACTGCCCCTGCCCATAGATGCGCAGGGACTCGGCCATACGCAGGTCGACATTGCCGAGCGTGCGGAGGTCGCCGAAGACCGAGAAATTGTCGAATCCGCCGGCCTGGATCTGCTGCACCGACAGTGCGGCATGCCCATAGTCCAGCCGCGCTGGCAGCGACGTCTCGGCCGCGGTCTGCTGGCTGAGCGTGATCGCCCGTTCGCGCAGCACCTCCTCGGTTGCTCCGCGTGCATGCACGCTGCCGCCAAAGGCGAGGCCCAGGGTGCCACCACGCGCCCCACTGCCACCGGCCGCCGCATCCATCGCCCCTTGCAGGTACAGCGCATTGGCCGAACGCAGCACTATCTGGCCGCCGTCGCTGTCGACCCGGGTACGGCCCTGTCCATCAATATCCAGCTCGGCCGAGGCACCGCGCGCGTCAAGGCGTGCACCGCGTTCGACTACGACGAAGGCTTCCGGCGGCCGGTTGTCGACGAAGGCCGACGTCTCCCAGTCGAGCGCGCCACCGATCTCGATGCGCCCGCCCGTCCGCACCTGGCCGCGCAGCCGGCCAGCAGCATCGACCATCGAAACCGAATCGGCGCTGGCGTCCAGTACCGCCCGGTCACCGATCCGCCAGGTACGCTCGCTGCGCTGGCCGGCGTACAGCGCCGTGTCCGGGCGCACATCGTCGATGCTGATGCGGCCGCCGCGTGCCTGCAGCGTGCCCTCCACGTCGATGTTGCCCGCGCCCAGCAGCGAGATGGCCTGGCCCGGATCCACGGCGATACGCGCGTCGCGTCCCACGCGCAGGTCGCCGCCCACGCTGTTGCGGTCCGAACGCAGGGTGATGCTGGCGCCGCTGCGCTGGCGGATGCGCCCGTTCTGCGGATCAGCCGCGTACAACGGCGCCGACCATGCCTGCAGCGCACTCGTCCGATCCTGCGCCGTGCGCGCGTCTTCGGCCAGGCGCAGACCCGGCGTCTGCACGATCAGCTCGGTGCCGTCGGCGATATCCAGGCCCTGATGGGCATTGATGTCGTACTGCGTGAAGCCACTGCCGAACAGCGCCGTGTCCAGCTGCAGTGCGCTCGCGTCCTGCAGGGCTGTGCCGACCGCAACCTTGCCGCCGGTGCCCAGCGCGAACGTGCCACCGCCCTCGCCACGGCCGCTGAAATAGCTGCTTTCGCCCAATCGCACGCGACCACTGCCATCTGCCGCCACCTCGGCAGTGTTGGCCTGCAGGTTTACGCTGCCGCCCTTGCCGATGCGGCCCTTGCCCTGCATGTCCAGCGCAGCACCGGCGTCGACATCGACAGCGACCTGGCGGCCCACCGTCACGTCATGGCTGCTCTGCAGGCGCAGGCTGCCACCCTCGGTCCACGCCGCGCCGCTGTCCAGCCCGATGCCAAGCGCCGCATTGCTCCAGCCACCGGCCAGATCAATCCGGGTACCGTCGGCAATGGCAACGTCGGCGCGGCCGTTGCGCAGCAGCGCCGTCGGCCGGCCCAGCACATCCAGCAGATTGCCCGCCTGCAGCCGGCCACCCACGATGTGGATGTCAGCGGCCAGGTTGACGGTGCTGCCGATCAGGTTGAGTGCGCCGCCAGCCTGCAGCGTCAGCGGCGCATCGACGGAGGCGCGGCCGGCGGTAGCCAGGTCGATGGCACCCCACTGCTGCGCGTTGAGCAGCCCGGCATCAAGCCACACGGTGTCGCGCCGCTCGCTGCCGATCGGCGACTGCAGCGTCAGGCCGGGGATCGCTGTACCGCCCTGCACGCGCACATCTGTATCGAACGCGCCATTGCGGCCCAGGCCGTCATAGCGCCCCAGATACAGCCCGGCGTTCCGCGCCACCGCCGTCTGCGCCTGCGCATAGCCTTCCAACGCAGCATCGGGCCGTCGCCCCTGCTGCGCGCCCTGAAAGGTGGTGGTCTCCACCTGGCCGTCCAGCACTGCGGTCGGCGCGGACACTACAAGGCGCCCGGCATCGCGGCCGACGGTGTAGCCGTTGTCAGTCCGCTGCGCAGCGAAAACGATGGGGTTGCGGAACGCCTCGGTGACACCCCAGCGCTCCTGCTTTACCTCGTAGCCCTTGTACAGACCATCGAACAGCATCTCCGCCGGCGCGTCGTCCAGCCGGTATACCTGCCCGTCGACACCGCGCAACCAGCTCTGCTGTATCGCCCCGCTCTGCACGTCCAGGCTGCCGCCCGCCAGATTGATCCGCGAGCCTGCGCCGGTGACCACCTCGCTGCCGCCCAGCAGCACCGTGCCGCCCTGCGCCGCCCATTCGCTGATCGAGTGGCCCTGGTTGTCCAGATAGCCGCCCACTTCCAGCAACCCGCCGGCGGCATACCAGCGATCGCCCTCGTAGCCGCCAGTGCCGGCCGGCACGTGGATCAGCTGCCGACGGTCGATCCAGACTTCGCTGCTGGTCAGCTTGCCGCTGTCGCGGTTGTCGGGCGAATCGCGCAGTTCATTGCCCTGCACCTTGACCTGTACGTTGTTGCTTTCCATCGCCACCTTTACACCCACCGCGCCGGAGACATCCACACGCGCGGCGTTGTCCAGGTGGCTGCGGCGAGCGGCATCGGCAATCACCTGGCCGCCGGTGGCCACCGTCAGCGAGTTGGCCTGGAAATGGATGTCGCCCCCGGAAACGATCTCCACCCGCGACTGGTCGCGTCGATCGCTGTGCAGGGACAGATTGTCGAAGGTCGTCGTCCGCGATGCTGCACGAAGCGCATCCTGTTCGGCCGACTCCTTCAGCAGTGCATCGCGCTGGGTATCCAGTGCGCTGGCCTTGCCATCGTCTTCGATCAGCACCGCCGTGGTCGAGCCTTCGGCCAGGGTGACCCTGGCCCGGGTGTCACTGGCCGAGGCCAGCAGGTGCACGGTGCCGCGTTGGCCCAGCGTGGTGCTGGCCACGGCCACACCGGCCTGCTCGACGCTGCGCCCGGCCAGGGTGATGTCGCCCTCGCGGGCCAGCAGCAGGCCGGTATTGCGGACGCTGCCGGCGCTACTGTCGGTGAGCAGGCGAGGCGCGATCTCGTTGCCGCGTGTGGTCGAAGCGGTATTGGCCGCCGTACCCACGCCGCGACGGATCACGAAGCTGTCGCCGGCCGCCATCTGGGCCTGGCCCTTGCGCGTCTCGATCTGGCCCGCGTTCTCCACACTGTGGCCGGCCAGCAGCACATAGCCGCCGCCACGCGTTGCGCTGGTAGGTTCATGCGTGGTGATGCGCGCGCCCCGTTCAACCATGACCTTGCCCACGGCATCGGTGAGGGCCGAGGTGTTCGCGTCGGCACTGTACAGTCCGTTGTCACGGAACTGCGCGTCGCTGATGCGTGCTGCAGCAGCAAGCAGATTGCGGACGTTGACCTGGCTGTTGTTGCCGAACACCACGCCGTTGCGGTTGGCCACGAACACCGTGCCGTTGGCCTTCAGCTGGCCAAGGATCTGGCTGGGTCGCGCGTCCGGATCATTCACCCGGTTCAGCACCGCCCAGTCGGGGTTCTGCAGGAAGTTGAGGGTGGTGTTGCCACCGATGTTGAAGGATTCCCAGTTCAGGATCGCCTGGTCAGCCGTCTGCTCGATGCTGACCTGTACGCGGCCATCGCTGCCCTGCGACTGGATCGCCTCGCGCGCATTCACCCAGCCGCGCGTCTGGGGGTTCTCATCGACCTTCAGTCCATCCTTGCCCAACCCATCGGCCACCACGAAGCCGGCCTCGCGACGCGACTGCCGGGCCTGTTCCTGCATGCGTTGCTGCAGAGCGATCGCCTGCGCCGCGGTACCAAGGTTGTCGATCGACTGCTGCAGCTTCTGCCGCGCGGCGTCCTGCTGCTGCGCGGGCAACTGGAACTGGATGGGCACGCCATTGGGCATGCGACCGCTCTGTGCGGCCGCACCCTGCGCCGCGCCGCGGTCGGCGAACCAACCCGGACTGAACGCCTGTTGCGCGTGGCTGGCGGGGGCAGCCAGGGTTCCCAACGCCACCGCGATGGCCCAGGCCATCGGGTGGTTGCGGCGCATCGGCGCAGCCGAATGAACAGCGGACGTGTGCGGGAGCGACATCGGAACCTCATCAACCTGGTGGGCCGCAACTGCGGCAGCGATCGGGAGGCACGCGCAACGCATGCCCTGCCACTGATAGACGGTTCACGTGACATGAAGCCGACAGCAATGCACTGCACTGGCCCGCACCGTCGCCGGAAAAGGAGACGCCGGCCCAAAGGGCCGGCGTCGGGTAACGCAGATTTCAACTACCGGACGCGATTACAGCGGACGGCCGATGCCGGCGCAGGTGCTCGGGTTGTTCAGGCCAGCGGAGTTGCCGGCGAGCACGAATCGGTTGCGGATCGCGTCGCGCCACACCTTGGTCAGCGGGATGAAACCGTGGTCGGTGATCGCCTTGGCATGGGCCACCAGCGCCGGGGTGGCGGTGTAGTCAGTGGCGTAGTGGCGCATCAGGAAGCCACGCAGGCTGTTGGCGACGGTCGAATCCTTGTAGCACTGGCCGATGACCAGGTTGGTGTAGCCGGCGATCGGATAGCCAGCCGACGGATTGCCGAACACCGGCACCCAGTTGGCCGGATTTTCGGCAGCAGTGCCGGTCGGCGGAGCGACGGTTTCCAGGGTGGCCTGCACGCTCACCTGGTCCGGCGAGAAGCCCTTGACCTTGGCAACCTTGGTGGCATCGGTCAGGCTCGGGATCACGTCCGGGCCCACATAGCCGATGCGGCCGGCCTGCGCGTACACGGCGTTGTACAGCGAGGTGCCGCCGGTGGCCGGCGCGGCCACCAGGAAGGCCGGCAGGTTGTTGTTGGCATCACGCTTGTACAGATCGGCGAAGGTCGACTTGATGGCGAACTTGCCATCGACCAGGTTCGAGGTGGCGGCCACTTCCGGCGCACAGGCGGCGGTCAGGAAGCGGGTGAACATTTCGCTGGTGCCGCTGCTTTCCGGACGGTAGACCACCTGGATCGGGCCACTGCGGTTGGCATCGATGGTCGACCAGTCAGTGATCGCACCGGAGAACACGCCACAGATCTGCGCCACGCTCAGGTCAACCGCCGAACCGGCCTTGTTGAACGGAATGGTCACCGAGGTAGCCACCGACGGCACCTGGATCAGGTTGCCATAGCGGTTGGCATTGCTGGCCTGGTTGTAGGTGGTGGTGTAGGTGCTCAGTTCGGTCGAGCTCAGCACCGAATCGCTGCCGGCGAAGTGCACGGTGCCGGTGGTCGAGAACAGCTGCGAATCATTCTGCAGGAAGGCCTTCTTGCCGGTGCCCGAACCGGTCACGGCGTAGCTGAAGTTGCTCGGCAGGATGCTGTCGGCCTGACCCTTGTAGAGGTCGGCCGGCAGCGAAGCGCCGCCGCCGGTAACGGTCTGCGCCGACGCGGCGCCGGCAGTGGCGAGCAGCGCGGTAGCAACCAGCGCGGCCAGGGTCTTGTACTTGTTCATGATCTTCTCCTGAAGGGTTTACTGCGAAGGTGAAACACCAAGGGAGGAACGGTCACTACACGCCTGCTGCCGCCGAGGGCCTCCCAGCCCACTCTGCGGCGACAGGGTCATGCTGGTCGTTGCCGATGACAGGCCGCTTAAGAAACCTGTGGAAGATCGGAAAAAGGTGTGGAGGATTGTGTGGAGAATCCGGGCGTCGGTGGATCCACGCCATGCGTGGATGCACGTCATTGCACCAACTGGTTCATTTCCATGATCGGCATCAGCACGGCCAGCACGATGGTCAGCACCACCCCGCCCATCACCAGGATCATCGTGGGCTCCAGCAATGCCGTGAGTGCCATCGCGCGGCGTTCGATCTCGCGCGAGATGGTCTGTGCAGCGCGGTCGAGCAACGGTGCCAAAGAACCGGTCTTCTCGCCACTGGCCACCAGGTGCACCAGGATCGGCGGATACACCTTCTGCACCTTCAGCGCAGCGCCAAGCGAAGTACCTTCGCGCACGCGTGCGGCCACATCATCGGCACAGCGCGCCAGCAGCGCGTTGCCCAGTGTCTGTCGTGCGGCGTCCAGTGCACGCAGCAGGGGCACACCGGCATCCAGCAGGATTGCCAGTGTCGATGCAAAGCGAGCACTGTTCACGCCCAGCACGAAACGACCCACCATCGGGACGCGCAACAGCAGGCTGTCCCAGCGCAGGCGCAGATCCGGCCGCCGCAGTGCCAGCCGCCAGCCCACCACCAGCGCGCCGATGCCCAACCCCGTCCATATGCCCCACGCGCGTACGAAGGCACTGGCCGCCAGCATCACCTGGGTCAGCATCGGCAGCGTCTGCCGTGCCTGCACGAACGCGGTCACTACCTGCGGCACCACGTAGCTGAGCAGGAAGATCACGATCGCCACCGACACCAGGCTGATCGCTGCCGGGTAGATGAACGCCGTCAGCACCTTCGCCTGCAGCGCGTTGCGCTCTTCGATGTAGTCGGCCAGGCGTTCCATCACCCGCGCCAGATCGCCGGAATCCTCGCCGGCCGCCACCAGGGCACGATAGATCGCGGGAAAGTCGCGCGGCCGCGCTGCCAGCGCCACAGTCAACCGCTGGCCAGCGCGCACATCGGCACGCACCGCGGTGAGCGCCTGCGCAACGTGCGGGCGTTCGGCCTGCTCGATCACCGCGCTCAATGCGCTTTCCAGCGGCAGGCTGGCGGCCAGCAGGCTGGCCAGTTGCCGCGTGGCCCAGGCCAGTTCGCTGGCCGATAGTCTGCGCGTGCCCCAGCCACTGCCGGCAGTGCGTGCGGCTGATACCTGTACCGGTGTCAGCCCACGCCCACGCAGTTGCTGGCGCACACCGCGCGCGGTATCGGCGTCCAGCTGTCCCTTCTCGATGCGCCCCTGTGCATTGGCGGCCTGGTAGTCGAACAGTGCCATGCGCGCCTCAGTCGTCGCCGGTCACACGCAGGATCTCCTCCAACGTGGTCACCCCGCTGTCGACCCAGCGCTGCCCGTCCTGGCGCAGGCTGCGCATGCCGGCACGCCGCGCCGCCTCGCGCAGCGCGGGTTCGCCCTGCCCTTCATGGATCAACGCGCGCACGCGCTCATCCACCACGAACAGCTCATGGATGCCGGTGCGGCCACGGTAGCCGCTGTTCGCGCAGGCGGCGCAGCCTACCGCCCGCCACACGGTGCGGCCCTCTGTAGCGAGTTCGGCGCGCCGACACTGCAGGCACAGCCTGCGCACCAATCGCTGTGCCAGCACACCTCGCAACGACGAGGCCAGCAGGAACGGCTCCACGCCCATGTCGGCGAGGCGAGTCACCGCCGAGATCGCATCGTTGGTATGCAGCGATGCCAGCACGCCGTGACCGGTCAACGACGACTGCACCGCGATCTGCGCCGTTTCCAGGTCACGGATCTCACCGATCATGATGGTGTCCGGATCCTGGCGCAGGATCGCGCGCAATGCCGTGCCGAAGCTCATGCCGATGCGCGCGTTGACCTGGATCTGGCCGATGCCGGCGAAGTCGTACTCCACCGGGTCCTCCACGGTGAGGATGTTGCTGGTGCTGCTGTCGAGCTGCCCCAGTGCCGCATACAGCGAGGTGGTCTTGCCGCTACCGGTCGGCCCGGTCACCAGCACGATGCCATGCGGCTGGCGGATCAACCCCGTGAAGGTGGCCAGCGTATCGTCGGCCATGCCCAACCGCTGCAGCTGCAGTCGCCCTGCGTCTTTTTCCAGCAGGCGCAGCACCGCGCGCTCGCCATGTCCGGTCGGCACCGTGGACACACGGATGTCCAGCGGTCTGCCCCCCACGCGGATGGCGATGCGCCCGTCCTGCGGCAGGCGCTTCTCGGCGATATCCAGGTGGGCCATGATCTTGATGCGCGATACCAGCGCCGCATGCAGCGCACGCCGTGGCTGCACCATGTCACGCAGGGTGCCATCGACGCGGTAGCGCACCACCGAATGGGTTTCGAAGGGTTCGATGTGCAGGTCGCTGGCGCCATCGCGCGCGGCCTGCGCCAGCAGCGCGTTGATCATGCGGATCACCGGCGCATCGTCCTGCGCATCCAGCAGATCGGTCACCTCGGGCATGTCCTGCATCAGCCGGTCGAGATCGACTTCGCTTTCGGCCGCGCCGACCACCGCAGCAGCGTCGCCACCGTCACGATACTGCTCGCCCAGGCGCTGCTGCCAGGCTGCCCCTTCCAGTACCTGGAACGGCAGCGGCCCGTGCCGGCGGCGCAGCTCGGCCACCGCCCAGGCGGCGGTCTCGGTGGTCCCCAGCAGTACCGGCGCGCCCCCTGCTTCGGCCAGCATCACCCCGTGGCTTCGCACCCAGGCATACGGCAGCAGTGGCAACGGCACGGGCGTGCTCATGGGCCGATGACCAGTTCCGGGGTGTAGCCCAGCCCGCGCAGCTGCTGCAGCGCCGGGTCGAGCGTGGCCGGGTCGCGCGCCACCCGCACCCGCAGACGCTGTCCCGTTTCACCCGGCGTGGTCTCGGCATAGGCCTGCAGGCCAAGCGCGCGCACCTGTGCCACGGCCTGGGTCGCACGCGCCGCATCCAGCCCCTGCGCGAACTGCACCACCTGCACATTGCCCTCGTTGGCCGGATACAACGCCGCAAGGCTGCCGTTCTGCAACGGCTGGCCCTGTCCGTCCCGCGCATTGCCCTGGCCAAGCACGGACAGGTCCTGCGGCGGCAGCTGCGGTGCCGACAGTGCTGGCAGCGCCCAGCTCTGCACGGGCTGCGCAGCGGCCTGTGCATTGCGCATGTAGTCGTAGCGGTCGCGGGTCAAGCGTTGTCCGGCGGCCGGGTCGCGCACCACGTGCGGGCGCAGGAACACCATCAGATTGGTCTTGGCCCGCTTGCGCGTGTCGCTGCGGAACAGCGCGCCCAGCACAGGGATCTTCCCCAGCCCCGGCACGGCATCGCGGCCATGGCTGACGCTGTCTTCCAGCAGGCCGCCCAGCACCATGATCTGGCCGTCATCGAGCAGCACGCTGGTATCCAGCGCCCGCTTGTTGGTGATGATGCCGGCGCTGCCCGAGCTCTGCGCATCGATGCTGCTGACTTCCTGGTAGATGTCCAGCTTCACCGTGCCGCCCTCGGAAATCTGCGGGCGCACCCGCAGCTTCAGGCCCACGTCCTCGCGTTCGATGGTCTGGAACGGGTTGTTGCTGCCACCGCCACCGTCGGTCACATAGCGGCCACTGACGAAGGGCACGGTCTGCCCGACCATGATGCTGGCCGCCTCGTTGTCCAGCGTCATCAGGTTCGGCGTGGAGAGGATGTTGGCGCCGCCCTTGCTCTGCAGGGCGTTGGCCAGCGCTTTCATGTTGAGGATCTGGCCGACGCCCGGCAGGTTGATCGTGCCGTCGATCACGCCGATGTTCAGGCCGTCCTTCGGCAGTACATCCAGCGTGGTGCGCGCAGTGGTGCTGATGCCACTGCCACCGGTGGTGCCACCGAAGTGGGTGCCACCGAACGTGCGGCCATTGCCCAGCATCCATTGCACGCCCAGTTCAGCGGCATCGGTCTGGTTGACCTCCACGATCAGGCTCTCCACCAGCACCTGCGCCCGCCGCTGGTCGAGCTGGTCGATCACCCGTCGCAGGTTGCGGTACACCGGCTCCGGGGCGGAGATCAGCAGGGTATTGGTGGCGATGTCCGCCTGCACCGAGATGCCGTTCTGGCTGAAGCCGGTGCTGCCGGCATCGATCGGATCACGACGACCCGGGTCAAGCCGCGGCGATTCCAGCGCATTGCCCTTGCTCTTGCCCTGTGCGGGTTGCGCCGGCGTGCTGGCGTTGCGGTTGGTCTCGCCCGGCAGTGCGGTGATGCCGTCGCTGCTGCCCATCGCCGGCGCATCGCTCTGCCCTGCCACCACGCCACGCAGCACCCCCGCCAGCTGGGTGGCCTGCGCATTGCGCAGGTACACCACATGCAGGTTGCCGGACTCATCCTGGGCCTTGTCCAGCTTCTCCACCAGCTGCCGCGCCAGGCGCGTGCGGCCCGGGCTGCTGGAGCGCAGCAGCACGCTGTTGCTGCGCGGGTCGGCCATCACCACCACCTTCTGCGCCGGCTCCGCGCCCTGCGCATCCAGCAACGGTGCGACCATCGCCGCCACGTCCACGGCAATGCCCTGCTGCAGCTTGACCACGTCGGTGTCCATGCCGGCCGGCGTATCCACGCTGGCGATCACCCGCGCGATGCGCTCCAGGTTGTCGGCGTAGTCGGTGATGACCAGCGTGTTGTTGCCCGGGTTCGCGGTGATCGGATTGTCCGCGGTGATCATCGGCCGCAGCACCGCCACCAGCGCCGCTGCGCTTTCGTAGCGCAGGGCAAACGTGCGCGTGGTTATCTCGCCTCCCGCACCGCCGGCACCCACACGACCGCCCAGCAGCTTGGCGTCGGCCTGCGGCACCACCCGGCTGACGCCTCCACTTTCAACCACCGCAAACCCGCGCATGCGCAATGCACCCAGCAGCAGCTGGTAAGCCTGCACACGGCTGACCGGCCCATCGGAGACCACGGTCATCTTGCCGGTCGCCCGTGGATCGACCAGGAACTGGCGGCCGGTGAAGCGTGCCGCCATGCGCAGCACCCCACCGATATCGGTGTCCACCAGGTTCAGCTGCACCGGTTCGCCACTGGCGTCCTGCGCCTGCACCGCCGCCGGAAGATGGGCCAGGCCCACCACCAGTGCCAGTACCGCGCTGCAGCCCAGGCTGCGCATCGACTTCATGGATGGCCACCGCCATTGGCGGCCATCACGATGTTTCCGGAAATCCGTGCCGCCGGCATGTTCGCGTCCCCTGTGCGTTGCAGTTGCAGTTGCTGCAGTTCGATGGCCGGGTCGGCCAGCAAGGGCAGCAGCCAGTTCCAGAGCGCATCGGCGGGCACGCTCTGTACCCGCAGGTGCCAGCGCCCGTCACGCGGTTCGATGTGCAGGCTGCCGGCCAGGCCGGCAGCGGTGATCTGTTGGCGCAGCCCGGCAAGCGTCGGCCGCTGACCTTGCGCATGCCGCTGTTGTTCACGGGCGCGCAGCAGCGGTGCAAGTGCCGCCGACTGCGCCTGCAACCGCGGAAGTTCAGCCTGCCAATGGCTGCGCTGTTTCAGCAGCGGCTGCAGCCAGCCCAGCCACAGTGCGGCCGCCACTATCGCGGCAGCCATCAACAGCAGCATCGCGCGTTCGCGCGCCACCAGCCGCTGCCAACGGTGCTGCAGTCCACGCAGGGAATCCGCTGGGCGCAACCCGGCTGCGGTCACGGCGCAGCCCCGCTGCTGATCCGCAACCGGCCACCGGCTTCGCGCGCAAGCTGCAGCCCCTGTGCCTGCGTCGCCTGCTGCCAGCGCTCCAGCCGTTGCGCGTCCTCGGCCAACGCCTGCGCGTCGGCATCCAGCTCCATCTCCAGCTGGCCTGGCTGATAGCGCAGGCTGCGAACCTGGCCCGCCAACTCAGGTATGGCCTGCAGCACGCTGGCAACCTGCTGCTGCACGGCAGGAAGTGCCCGTGGCGCTGCCGGCACCGCCAGCGCCCGCCGTGCCTGCAGCACCGGATCGACCACATCGTGGATCTCCGGGAAGTGCGTGCTGAAGCCCTGCGCCATGTCCTGCCGCAAGGCTTCAGCCTCGCCATGCCAGCGCGATACCTGCAGTTGCAGACCCAGCGCAGCCAGCACCGCCGCCGCCAACGCAAGACCGATGGCCAGCCGCGGCGCGCCTGCACCCATGGCCGGCAACCGCAGCGACCAGCCAGGCAGCGGACCGCTGGACTGCGCCGCATGCGCCAGCACGCTGGCTGGCAGGCGCTCGGCCCAGGCAGGCGGTACGGCATCGATCCACTGCACCGCCTGCACCCCGGCCTGCTGCAAGCGCACGGCCAGCGAATGCATCACCGAGCCCAGGTCGCGCCCGCTGCACCACTGCACGAAGCCACGATCACGGCCGCAGCGAACCAGTACATGCTCGCCACACAGCTGCAAGGTGGCCTGCCCGGCCGACCACGGCAGCAGCAAGGGCGTCGGATGCAGCGCCTGCAACTGCAGCCCACAATCCTGCAACTGCTGCTTTAGGCGCGTGATCGCCTGCAGGCCAAGCCATGCCACCGCCACCATGCCATCAGCGGCCTGCGAGCCATGGCCCAGCGCCACCTCCTGCAGATCATCCAGCAGCATCGCTTCCACTTCGCCCTGCAGGGCCGCCTGCAGACGTCGCCCGGACAGCGGCGGCAGCTGCAGCTCCAGCAGGATCAGGTCCTGCGGGTCCAGGCTCGCATGCACCATCACCTGTGGAAAGCGCTGGCCCAGCGTCGACAGGCGGTCACTGCCCGTTGCCAGCACACGTTCCTTGTGCAGCTGCGCCCATTCGACCGCGCTGTCCTTATCCAATCGTTCCAGCGCCGGCAGGCGCATTCTCAGTTGCGTGCTCATGCACCGATCCTTGTCCATACCCGTTGCACACGCACGCTGTCGTCGCGGTACTCGCGCCAGATCAATGCGCGGAAATCCACCGATGCCCCGTCGGCCTCTACGTGGCCAACCGCCAGGAACCACTCGCTGTGGATACCCAGCGGCATCAGCGCCATCTGTTCGTTGCTCAGCTGCAGCCGGTTGGCGATGTCACCGCGGTTGAGCAGCCAGTGGCCACGATCGCGCTCGCCCAGCAGCGCCTGCAGGCGCCCGGCATCCACCCCGGGTGCAATCGCCTGCAGCACGGCGATATCACTTGTATTGGCGTTGACCAGGGTCTGCGCAGGCAGCACCACCGTGCGCCCTGCCAGTGCCTGTACCGCCACCGAATCGGCGCCGGCCAGTACCTGTTCGATCAGCGACTCGCGCGGCAGCGGTGCGCGCGCCTGCCGCTCGCCATCGCGCAGGCGCGACTGGATCTGCGTTGCGGCGCTGGCACAGGCGGCGCGAGGCAGCCCCTGCCCGGCACACAGGGTGGTGAACGCACGCAGTGCCTCCGCTGCAGGTTGGCCGTCGGCCAGCAGCGTGCGCAGGTTGAACTTCGACTGCGCGTCCACCAGCTGCAGATGCACCGGCAGTGGCACCTGCAGCTGCAGCGGGCGCGCCCAGCGTCCGCTGCCAACAGTGGTCAATTGCTCGCGCGCGTCGTCACGCAACTGCTGCGCCGCGCGCTCGAGGGTGGCGTCCACCGCCATACGCACCTGCATGCGCAGCTGATCGCTGCGTACCGCACGCAGCTGCGCCGATTGACGGGTCAGCAGTGCCGTGGCGATCACCGCCACCAGTGCCACCACCAGCATCGCCACGATCACCGCCATGCCCTGCTGGCGGGCAAACGCACCTGGAATTTTACGGCGTGCCATTGTCTGGCCTCACAACTGCCAGGAGCCGATATCCGCGTTGCCGGCCTCACCGCCGGGCTTGCTGTCGGCCCCCAGTGAGAACACGTCGATATCGCCGTGCGCGCCGGGGTTCTGGTACTGGTAGGGGTGCCCCCACGGGTCAGCCGGCAGGCGGTCGAGGTACGGCGTGACCGGCATCGCGCCGCTCCCCTGCGGCGGTTTCACCAGCGCCTGCAAGCCCTGCTCGGCGCTGGGATAACGCCCATTGTCCAGCCGGTACAGCTTCATGGCCTGCATCAGCGCGGCGATGTCCTGGCGCGCGGCCACCACGCGGGCCTGGTCGGGGCGATCCATCAACCGGGGCACGATCAGTGCGGCCAGAATGCCGATGATGACCACCACCACCATGATCTCGATCAGGCTGAAGCCCTGCTGCCGAGCCCTGCGACCACCCATCTGCGTTGCCATTGATCCGCCCTCATCATCCTGGAAGAGACCGCTGCCCCATGGTCAGCGGCGCATGTGTCAGTACGATAAACATCCTGCGGAAATCCGCTGTTCCTGCAGCCGATCACCCACGCGACGTGCGTTCGCCATGCAGACGGCATCCAGCAGCGACGACGGAATACGCGCAAGCGTGTCGTCCACGCAGTGCTGCAGCAGTGGCGTGGCGCACGCCTGCAGCAGGCGCATGCACTGCAGGGGCGACCAGGCCATGCCATGGTCGAAGCCGATGAACTGCCGATACACCTGGTGATAGCGAAGATCGTCGTGCAGGCGTTGCACGCTGGCGGGAGCGCGCAGTGCGACCAGCAGCACCGCACGCTGCACCATGCGCACCTCCCCGTACTCCTGCGCAAGACTGGCCATGGCCGATTCCGGCCACGGCTGCAGGCGCGCGTCCAGCGCCTGCCGCAGCAGCATCAACGGATGGCCGCTGGCATCCAACGCTGACCACCTTGCGGCGTCGGCCCAGGCATTGCTGGACAGCATCCACACCCACGGCTGTCCGTAGCGCTGCACATTCACGGGTGCATGCCGTGCCTGCTCCAGCGACTGGCTCAGGTGGCGATCCAGCTCCAGCATGCTGATCCTGCGACTGTCGGTCATCGGCGTCGCCTGCGCTCCGCGACGCGGGAGCGTCGTACTCTGCAGAAGACGTCAGCAAGGCAGCCGAAGCGACAGCACGAATGCGATGTTGAGCAGTGCGTGGCAGCATCGCGGGAATGTCACCGCAGCGTCATCCGCCTGCAGGCTTCCAGGTCCAGGCGCGGAGCATCGCCGCCACAGCGTCGGGCCAACACAGCAACGTCGCTGCGCTGTGCGAATGCGGCCAGTGCGTGCATCGCATCCGGGTCATCCAACAGTGCCGCCATCGAGGCCTGCAGCAACGGCAGCTGCCATCCCTCCATCTGCGCATCGCTGGCGGCCACGAACCAGTGCCACAACCGGTGGTAGCGCACGTGATCGTGGAGCGCCGGAAGCCCCTCGATTCCATGCATCGCCATCAACAGCAGCGCGCGCGCCAGTGCAGCGGCAGGCAACGTTCCCGATTCCGAAAGCGGCAGCGCCTGCCGTTGCAACCGCAACAGCATCGCCAGCGGATGGTCCTGCGGCTCGAATTCCAGCAGCACCGCCTGCTGTCGCCACTGCGCATCGGACACCACGCAGACCCACGGCGCGCCGTAGCGGTGCACCATCAACGGCCGGCGCTGGGTGGTTTCCAGCAGCGCCGACAGGTTCCGGCGCAGATCCAACACACCGATGGTCTCGTTGCGCATCCTTGGCCTCTCCATGCATGCAGCGGCCGTGCGCGTCGCGCGCAGCCAGGGTCTTACCCCAAGACGGCAATTCCACCGGGAAAGCGACGCAGGCCGAGCGACATCGTCTGCCCGAGCTGCTCCAGCGCAGCATCCGGATCATCGATGCGGAAGCGGCCGCTGACCGGGGCGCGCGCCAGTGCCGATTCGCCCAGCAGCACCTTGCCGCGCCGGTAGCGGTTGATCTCGGCCACCACCTCACGCAGCGGCGCGCGGCGGAACACCAGCATGCCTTCGGTCCAGGCGCTGACTTCGGCCGCCACCGCTTCGGCCACCACGCCGCTGAGGCGCTCGTCATACACCGTCTGCTGGCCGGCCTGCAGCTGCAGGCGACCCTGCGGATGCTCGATGCGAACGCTGCCGCGCAGGCAGGTCACACGCACCTGGCCGTCGGTGTTGCGCACATCCAGGCGTGCTGCGCCCTCGTCGGCTACAAGACAGCCCGGCCCGGCGAACAGTGCCAGGCGAGTCCCCGCTGCGGCGTCGATCGCCGCCTGTCCCTGCACCAGCTCGAAGCCCTCACCCTGCGCGTCGCTGCGCCGGCGCAGGCTGCTCTGCGTATCCAGTTCGATCTTCAGATGCGGCGTCGGCGCAAGCAGCAGCCGCTCGCCGGTACCGGTGTGGAAATCGGCCGTCATCGCCGTTACCGAAGGCCACAGGCCCAACGGCGGGTGCAGCGCAGCCACCACGGCCAGGCTCGCAGGTGCCGCCACCGCCGCCCCCAGGAATGCGCGCCGGCTCCAGCGTTGCGCCGGGGTTGCCGCCTGCGGCTGGCGTGCGGCGGCAGGCAGCTGCTCGCCGGCCAGGCGTACCTGTTCCCATTGCCGCTTCGCGCGGGCAAAGGCCTGCCGATGGCCGGGGTCGGCCTCGCACCATTGGCGGAATTTCCTGCCATCGGCCGCCGTGGCCTCGCCCGAGGACAACCGCACCACCCACGCGTGGGCCTGGCGCTCCACGGCGTCGAGCGGGCGGTGCGGTTGATCGTCAGCGTCCATGAGGGCTCTTGCCGTCCCCGCACGCTGCGGGGTTCTGCTCGGCGTCAAAGTGTAGACGGATGCCGTGCCTCAGAACCGCACCTGCCGCCCCTGCCCACTGCGTTCGGCCAGGTAATCCTGTGCGGCTTTCAGCTCACGCTGCACCAGCCGCAGCGACACGCCCAGGTGCTCGGCCACATCGCGCTGCTGCAGGCCGTCCACGCGGATCGCCAGCAATATCCGGCGGCGGCGCTCGGGCATCCGCTGCAGCAGGCCGACCATGTCTTCCAGCGCCATCTCCTGCTCGGCCGCCTGTGCCGGCCCCGGGCCGGGATCGGCCATGTCCATCAACGTATCCACTTCTTCCAGGCTCAGCAGGCGATGGTCGGCGCGCTGGCGGTCGATCACGGTGTTCATCGCCATGCGCAGCAGATACGCCGCGGGGTTCTGCACCGGGTCCAGGCGGTGTCGGCGCGTGCTCAGGCGCATCCAGGTGTCCTGCAGCGCGTCGCCGGCCAGCTCTTCCGAGCCCAGCTTGCGCACCAGCCGGCGCTTCAGTTCGTCGTAGGCGCCCAGCAGATGGTCCATCAGGTCCACCGCCCCAGCCGTGCTGTTGCTCATGTTCGATTCCTTGACGTCATGGTTGGGGCGGGCGCCGGCCACAGTCGTGGCCCGCGCTGGAAGGACGGATCTGCAGAGTCACCGGCTGCGGCAGCGCGGCAGCATCGGCGCCCAGCCGCAGGGCCTGCATCGCCTGCAGAAGGCGCGCATCGCGGCGTGTGCTGCCGCTGCCGGCAAGCAGTTCGGGTTCCTGCACCTGGCCATCGTTGGCGATGCGGAAGCGCAGCGTCGCCGCATAGGCGCCCGGTGCAAGGTCAGGGTCGCCACAGAAAGCAGTGCGCAGCCGTTGCTGCAGGTCGCCGAAGCGGCGACGCTGCCCCAGGTCGGCGGCCACATCGGTCGGGGAGGATCCAGTGCCCGCGCGTGCACCGCGGCGCAGCACCACGCGTTGCGCACCGATCAGCTCGGCCTCGACGCCCGTGTCCTGCAGCACCACCTGCAGCGCCTGCAGGGGCGGCAGGCTGGCCTGCAGCGGATGGCTGCTGCGGCCTGTACCGAGATCGCCGGGATACATCACCGACCACCCGCTGACGACACTGAAGCGCTCGACCGCCTGTTCCAGCGGTTGCGCGGGAATGTCATAGGAACGGATGTCGTCCTGTGCGGCAGCAGCGAAGGCGAACAGCAACCCGGCGGCGGCGGCCACCCTCCAACGTCTGATTGCATGCTGTCCATTCAGCCCCCTGACGTAGAACACATGACCCTCGGCAGCGACATCAGCTGCAGCGGCGGAGCGCGGTGCGACCAGGTCGGTCGACCTGCACACGGCCGGCAAGCGGGTCACACCGTAGCGGCGTCACGTGTCATTGCGATGACGGCGGCGCGCAAGGGACGCGCCGGGCCGGTTCAGACCGGCAGTTCAGTGGTCTGCTTGATCCGCTGCATGGGGATTTCGGTCTTGGTGTTCTGCACACCGGCGATCCGGTTCAGGTGCTGGATCTGGAACTGTCGGTACGCGTCGAGGTCGGCCACTGCCACCCGCAGCAGGAAGTCACAGTCGCCAGCCATCAGATGGCATTCAAGCACTTCCGGGAAGGACTTGATGCTGTTGATGAAGTGATTGGTGGTGTCTTCGTCCTGGCCGCGCAGCCAGACACGGACGAACACGGTGAACCCCCGTCCGATCCTCGCCGCATTCAGCAGGGCCACGTAGCGATCGATGTAACCGCCCTCTTCCAGCAGGCGAACCCGGCGCAGGCAAGCCGACGGCGAGAGCCCCACCTGGCGGGACAGCTCCAGGTTCTGCAGGCGGCCATCGCGCTGCAGGGCGTCCAGGATGCGACGATCCAGATTGTCGAGCTGGTACTGCATGGAATTTCACTCGCTGACCGGATTACCGCATGATATTGCACATTCGGCCGAAGCAATGGCATCAACGCAACCCGATTTCGTGATCGGACCGTTAGCATGGGTCACCCCCACTCGTTGTTGATCCATGGACGCCCGAACCACCCTGCCCCTGCCTGATCCCGCCTGCGACACCGCACCACGCGCTGAATTCCTGCGCGGCCTGCGCGCCGCCGTACCGGTGATGATCGGCTTCATTCCCTTTGCCTTGGTGCTCGGCGCCCAGGCCGCCCAGAAGGGCCTGTCGGCGCTGGAAGTGCCGCTGATGACCGGCCTCAACTTCGCTGGCGGGTCTGAATTCGCCGCAGTCGAGCTGTGGACCTCGCCGCCGCACATCGCGCTGATCGTGGCGATCACCGCACTGGTCAACAGCCGCCACCTGTTGATGGGCGCCAGCCTGGCCCCGATGCTGCAGCACCTGCCGCGCCGTCGCGTGCTGCCGGCGCTGTTCTTCATGTGCGATGAAAGCTGGGCGCTGGGCGTGGCCGATGCGCGCCGTCGCGCACTGGGCTTCAGCCTGGCCTACTACCTCGGCGTGTCGGCCGGCCTGTACACCGTGTGGGTGCTGTGCACCGCGCTGGGCGCGATCGTCGGCCCGCTGCTCGGCGACATCCATGCCTACGGCTTCGACATGGCCTTCCCCGCTGTTTTCCTGGTGCTGCTGCGTGGCATGTGGCAAGGCATGCGCGCCGCCCGGCCATGGCTGGTCAGCCTGCTGGTGGCAGCGGGCACCTACCTGCTGGTGCCCGGCGCCTGGTACGTGGCCAGCGGCGCGCTGGCCGGTCTCGCCGCGGCCTGGCTGCTGGCGGAGGACGCGGCATGATCTTCAACGGCCTGATCCATTGGACCTCGGTGCTGACCATCATCCTGATGGCCGCCGCCACCTATCTCACCCGCATCATCGGTTTTCTCGCGCTGCGCAACCGCACGTTGAGCAAGCGCGCGGTGACGGTGATGAAAGCCGCCCCGGGCTGCGTGCTGATCTCGGTGATCGCCCCGGACTTCGTGGCCGACAAGCCGGCAGACCTGGCCGCGCTGGCCATCACGTTGCTGGCGGCCACGCGGCTGTCGATGCTGCCGACGGTGCTGATCGGCGTGGTATCGGCCGGTGTGCTGCGGTATCTGATGGGGTGAGGGGCTGATGGAGCGAGCGGGAGATGGCAACCGGCGCCGGTAACCGGACGCCGTATGCAACACGTCTGATTGGCAGCATCCCGTGATGCCTGCAAGGATCCATCAACCGCCTTGGAAAGGTGATTTCCTGCAGATGGAATCCTGTTTACGTCCCGTCCGGAGCGCAGCAGTACTACTGCTGCTGCTCTGCATCAGCGCGTGCCACACCCTCGACATCCCGCCCCGCCATATCGTCGGCGCTGACGGTGCGTATGCCACGGTCCTACGCGGCCGCCCCTCCCAACTGGGAATCGGCACGGCGTCGGTGCTGCCCGGCCAGGAGAGTTCGGAGCAGACGACGCATACGCACAATTGCCATCTGGCATCGACAGGCGTCGCGGTGCGCTGGGTCACACCCAGCCTATCCCCTGATCAGGCGGTGAGACTCTGCGCTGCCGCCGCACTCGCCGCGAGACACCCCCTCGACGCGGCAGGCCTGAAGGATGTACCGGTCCGCTATCAGGTCACGATCGTCAGCGACGGTGGCGGCATCTGGCAACAGCCCGCCAGGCCGGCACGACCAGAACTGGTGGTGGCGTTCTGGTTTCCCGCCGGCGACGATGCCGATGCACTGCGCGCGCGCGTGATCTCCACCACCGCGCACGAATTCCACCATATCGCCACAGCGATGGTCGGGCAGCGTCGATGGGGCGCGCACCGGGAACCGGAGGCCTACCTCGCCGGGGCATGTGCGCTGCTGGCGATTGAAGGAGAGCTTCGGCGCGAACAGCTACCCGGCCGCCATGATCCCCGCGCTGACAGCCTGCTGCCGGCGGCTGCACGCCGCTCTGGAAATGCCGGCAACGCGATCGGCCGGTCGTTGCAGGCATTCTTCAGCGGTGATCATATGCAACGCGATGACGAAGACGGGCGCGCACTGCTGCGATATTGCCAGCAGAGCATCGGATTCCTCGGCATCGCCCGCTAGCGCCGCCCCTTCGCCACCCCTGCGACAGCCGGTCGCAGCCCCCTCCCGGCACACGCTTGACCTATATCAATCCGCCCACCGCCACGGGCGCGTATCTCTATGCAGGAACCCACTACGCCGGCGTCACCGGCATCCAAAGGACCTGCGATGAGCTACACCCCCGACAACGCCCAGCTGCTCAACGCCATGCAGAACGTGATGGTGATCTCCACCACCGACCTGCAGGGCAACATCACCTATGCCAACGACCTGTTCTGCACGCTCACCGGGTTCGCGCGCGAGGAACTGATCGGCCAGCCGCACAGCATCGTCCGCCATCCGGACGTGCCCAAGGCCGTCTACAAGGACATGTGGGACACCATCAAGGCCGGCAAGACCTGGACCGGCATCGTGCCGAACCTGGGCAAGGGCGGCGTGCTCTACGTGGTCGACACCACCGTGCAGCCGCTGTTCGATGCCGAGGGCAACATCACCTCGTACATCAGCATCCGCCGCGTGGTGAACGACCTGATGCAGAACTACGACCTGGTCGAGTTCAGCAAGGAAAAGTTCGACGACTTCTACGAGGCTGCGTGAACGCCCTCCCCACACGCATGCCCATCAGCCGGCTGCTGGTGGGTTTCGCCTCCGAGTCGGGCAACGCCCGCGCCCTGGCCCAGCGCCTGGGCGCGGACCCGGACCTGCAGCCGCATTGGCCGCAGGTCCTGCCGTTCAACGACATCGATGTGGCCAGCCTCGGTCACGGCGATGTGCTGCTGGCCATCTCCAGTTCGTTCGGCGACGGCGAACCACCGGCCAATGGCGAGCGCTTCTTCGAGTCGCTGCGCCAGGCGCCCGCCCTGCCCGGTCTGCGCTACGCGGTGTTCGGCCTGGGGGATACCGGCTACCCCAGTTTCTGCGGTTTCACCAAGGCACTGGATGCAGCACTGAGCGAGCGTCAGGCGCAGCCACTGCTGCACCGTGTCGACGCCGACCTGGGCTACGAGCAGTTTTTCCAGCAGTGGCGGCCGGTGCTGGGCCAGGTGCTGGAGGGTGATGCGACCGCGGGTCAGGATCTGCGCCTGCAGGTGACGGCCTACGGCGAAGACAATGCCTTCAACGCCCGCATCGTCGAACGGCGACGCCTGAGCCATGGTGACCCTGCGGCCTGGCACCTGCAGCTGGACATCGCCGGCAGCGGCATGGTCTACCGGGCCGGCGACACCCTGCATCTGGTTCCGGAAAACGATCCGGCATTGCTGCAGGCACTGGCCACCTGGTTGGGTGATTCCAGCGCCGTCGACGCCCTGCGCGACCGCGAACTGCGCCTGCTCAGCAAGAGCGTACTGCGCGAGCTGGCAAAGCTGGGCGGCAGCGACGTACTGAAGGGCCTGCTGAAGATCAGCCACAAGCGCGAACTGGACGCCTACCTGCATGGCCTGGACCTGCTGGATGTGCTGCAGGACCACGCCACCCCGGACAGCGTGCCACTGGCCCGCCTGCGTGAACTCCTGTCACCATGCCTGCCCCGCGCCTATTCCATCGCCTCGCATCCGTACGGTGATCAGCTGAGCCTGTGCGTGCGCGAAGTGCGCTACACCCTGCGTGGCCGCGAACGATTCGGCACTGCCACCGGCAGCCTGCTGCACGGCGGCGACACAGCCCGCGTGTACTGCCGCTCCAATCCGGGTTTCCACCTGCCCGACAGCGGCAACGCCCCCCTGCTGCTGGTCGGCACCGGTACCGGCATCGCGCCGCTGATGGGCCTGATGCAGGAACTGCAGGCTACCGGCGATGCACGCGAGGTCCATCTGGTGTTCGGCGAGAAGCACCGCGAGCACGACTTCCTGTACCGCGAGCAGCTGCAGGACTGGCAGGCGCGTGGCGTACTGGCTGGCCTGCACACCGCGTTCTCGCGCGATGCCGCGCAGAAGGTCTATGTGCAGCATGTGCTGCAGCAGCAGGCCGCGCAGATGCAGGATGTGCTGGCCCGTGGCGGCCACATCTACCTGTGTGGCAACAAGAGTCACCTGGAAGGCGCGGTGCGTGAAGCCATCGACGCGATCGGCGGTGACGGCCATTGGGACGCCTTGCGCGGCGAGGGCCGCACCCACTGCGAGCTGTATTGAGGCGCCTCGCCCAGGGGTAGAGCCGGCCGCTGGCCGGCTGCTCTCCGCACTACCAAGCTGCCGGCCAGCGGCCGGC
>NZ_JBHZOP010000003.1:0-78961 GCF_042787595.1 Stenotrophomonas sp. YIM B13575
CACGCGGGCTGGCCGCTGTAGAGCCGAGCCCATGCTCGGCTTGGGCCCCTGACGGCAGCCGAGCATGGGCTCGGCTCTACAAAGCAGCGCTATCGCAGCGACCTTCGATCAGGGAGAATCGACCGGTCCCTTCCAGCCGACGGGACGTCCTCACAACCCGCCGACTGGAGAGAGCGCGCGTGGAAGCTACCGTACATTTCATCAACAGCATCATCTGGAGCAAGGCGCTGATCTTCATGTGCCTGGCCGCCGGCCTGTTCTTCAGCCTGCGCACCCGCTTCATGCAGATCCGTGGTTTCGTCGAGATGTGCCGCCTCACCGTGTCCGGTGAGAAATCCGACGCCGGCGTGTCCTCGTTCCAGGCCCTGGCCATGTCGATGGCCGGCCGCATGGGCATCGGCAACATCGCCGGCGTGGCCACCGCCATCGCCTTCGGCGGCCCCGGCGCGATCTTCTGGATGTGGGTGATGGGCTTCCTCGGCGCGTCCACGTCGTACGTGGAATGCACCCTGGCGCAGATCTACAAGACCAAGGATGCCGAAGGCCGCTACCGCGGTGGCCCGGCCTACTACATCGAAAAGGCGATGGGCCTGAAGTGGTATGCCATGGCCTTCGCCATCGCCACGATCATCGCCGCCGGTTTCCTGATGCCGGGCGTGCAGGCCAACGCCATCGCCGACAGCATCATCAATGCCTGCCGCGGCACCGCGCTGTGCGGTCCGCTCGATGGCCAGGCCTTCGGCATGGAATCGGTGCAGGCGCTGAAGCTGGGCATCGGCATCGTTGTCGCCCTGCTGCTGGGCGTGGTGATCTTCGGCGGCGTCAAGCGCATCGCCAACTTCGCCGAAGTGGTGGTGCCGTTCATGGCGGCTGGTTTCATCCTGACCGCCATCGTCATCATGATCATCAACTACGACCGCGTGCCGGAAATGTTCGGCATCATCTTCAAGAGCGCCTTCGGTACCCACGCCGCGTTCGGCGCGATGATGGGCCTGGCGGTGGAATGGGGCATCAAGCGCGGCATCTACGCCAACGAGGCCGGGCAGGGCTCGGGTCCGCACGCTGCGGCGGCTTCCGAGGTCTCGCACCCGGCCAAACAGGGTTACGTGCAGGCCTTCGCCATCTACTTCGACACCATGATGGTGTGCACCGCCACGGCCTTCCTGATCCTGGCCAGCGGCACCTACAACGTGTATTCGCCGGTGGCCGGCGCTGAGCCGATCTTCCAGGGCCTGGCCGGCATTCCCGAAGGTGCGGGCTACGCGCAGGCGGGTGTGGAAGCGGTGCTGCCGGGCTGGGGCTCGGCGTTCGTGTCGGTGGCGATCTTCTTCTTCGCCTTCACCACGATCATGGCCTATTACTACATGGCCGAAACCAACCTGACCTACGTCAACCACAACAGGAAGCGGCCGCTGACCGTGCTGCTGCTGCGCCTGGGCATCATCGGCATGGTGGTGTTTGGTGCCTTCCACAACGCCACCCTGGCCTGGGCACTGGGCGACATCGGCGTAGGCCTGATGGCCTGGCTGAACATCATCGCCATCCTCATCGTGCAGAAGCCGGCCATGCTGGCCCTGCGCGATTACGAACGACAGAAGAAGCTCGGCCTGGATCCGATCTTCGACCCCGATGCCCTGGGCATCAAGAACGCCGATTTCTGGCGTCAACGCAAGCTGGAGTTGTCCCGTAGTGAATGATCCCTGGAAGAATGCCCGCCGCCCGTCGTCGCGACCGCCGCGGGCCACCCCGCTGCCACCGCGTGAGGGCGGCACCCCGCCACCACCGGGGCGCGGCAACGACGAACTGCGCCTGTATGGCTGGAACGCGGTGCAGGCCCTGTTCGCCAAGCGTCCGCAGGCGCTGCGCAAGCTGTATCTGGTGGAATCGCTGATTCCGCGCATGCAGCCGGTGCTGAAGTGGTGCGTGGCCAACCGCGTCGGCTATCGCGTGGTGGAAGAGGGTGACCTCAACAAGCTGGCCGCCACCACCCATCACGAAGGCCTGGTGGCCGACGTGCTGCGCGCGCCGGTGGTGCCGCTGGCGCAGTGGCTGGCCGAACTGGGCGAAGGCCCGGCGCTGGCACTGTGGCTGGATGGCGTCGGCAATCCGCACAACTTCGGTGCGATCCTGCGCTCGGCCGCGCACTTCGGGGCCAAGGCGCTGCTGCTGCCTGCCAGCAGCACGCTGGCCCTGTCCGGCGCGGCGGCACGCGTGGCCGAGGGCGGTGCAGAGTCGGTGCCGCTGGTGCAGCTGCCTGAGGACGCAGAAGCGATGGCACAGCTGCGCGCGGCCGGTTTCGGCCTGGCCGCGACGCTGGTCGAGGGTGGGGATGACGTGTTCCGCGCGTCGTTGCCCGCCCGCCTGGTGTACGTGATGGGCGCGGAAAGTGAAGGCATGGATCGCGGCCTGGCCAGCCAGTGCGATCTGCAGGTCTCCATTCCCGGCAGCGGCGCGGTGGAAAGCCTGAACGTGGCCTCGGCCACGGCGGTGCTGCTGGCGCAGTGGGTCAGCCAGCGCGGCTGAGCCCCTGACCGGGGTCAGATCCCTCGCCGCAGGCGAGGGCTCTGACCCCACTGTGTCACCGCATCACTCGTTCGGCGGCGTGGTCGCCTTGGCTTCGCTGCCGAAACTGCCATCGGCTTCGGCGGCCAGATAGGCAAACACGGTGTAGGCCGCCACGTTCTGCGCCAGCGCCTTCGGGTCGATCTTGTCGAGCGTGTCGTCGGCGGTGTGGTGCAGGTGGAAGTAGTCCGAGCCATCCTGCGCCAGCCATGCCCACGCAGCACCCTTGGCGGCCAGCGGGCCGACGTCCGGGCCCGGGCCGCCGTTGTCGGCCTGGTACTCGATGCCCAGCGGCTTCATCACCTCGGCAATCTGCTTGGTCGCCTCACGCGAACCTTCCGGGTTCGGCGAACCGGTGTTGAAGGCGTAGATGCGGCCAGCACCGAAATCGCTCTCGGCGGCCAGCTGGTGCAGGGCCACGTCCTTGGCATGCGCCTCGGCGTAGGCCTTGCCGCCGTATAGACCCTGTTCTTCGTTGGCAAAGGCGATCACGCGGATGGTGCGCTTCGGCGCCTGCTTGAGCTGGCCGATCAGATGACCGGCGGCCATGGTGATGCCCACGCCCGCACCGTCATCGACCGCGCCGGTGCCCAGGTCCCATGAATCCAGATGTCCACCGATCACCACCACTTCCTTCGGCAGCGTGCGGCCGGTGATCTCGCCGATCACGTTGTACGAGGTCGCGGTGCCATCCCAGCCGCAGTCCAGCGCCACCTTCACCGTGGTCGCGCCACGGGCGAGCAGGCGCGCAAGCTGGTCGGCGTCGGGCACCGACAGCGCCGCCGACGGTACCGGCGTCAGGCCGTCATCGAAGCGGGTGATGCCGGTGTGCGGCACGCGGTGAGAATCGGTACCGGCCGAACGCATCAGGAAGCCGACCGCGCCCTTGCGGATGGCCTCGGACGGGCCCTTGCTGCGGATCGCGCCGCCGCGGCCATAGTCGCGGCCATCGCGGAACGGCAGCATCTGGTAATCGACGAAGGCGATCTTGCCCTTCAGCGAACCGGCCGGTGCGGCCTGCAGCGCAGCCAGATCGGCGAAGCGCACCACCTCGGCTTCCACCGTACCGCCCGGGCTGCCACCCAGCGCAGTGATCTGCAGCGGCTGCGGGTTCCTGCCGGTCACCGCAGCGTGTTCACTACGGCGCTCCCACTTCGGGAAGGTCACCGGTTCCTTCCATACCTTGTCAAAGCCCAGAGCCTTGAACTTGGCTTCGGCCCAGGCCACGGCACGGGCGTCGGCCTCGCTGCCGGCGATGCGCGGGCCGATCTCGGTGGTCAGCGATTCGACCACCTTCCAGCCGGTGTCGTCGGCCAGCGCCTGGTCGCGCAGCTGTGCGGCGGTGGCCAGCGAGGCCGGCGGCAGGGTGGTGGCATGCGGCGCCGCGAAGGCCGGCGCGGCCAGCAGGGCGAGGGAGGATGCGATGGCAAGGACGCGGCGACGCATGGACAGCTCCGGGAAGGGTGTAAGCCTTGGAGCTTAACAGTCGTTCAGCGCCGCGCATGGGCGGGAGGTCATGGCCGCTGCGGATGCTGTTTTCCGCCAGATGCAGCAAAGCGAAAGCCCCGCCGGAGCGGGGCTTTCGCGTGTCATGTAGAGCCGAGCCCATGCTCGGCTGCGTTTCCAGATCGGCCGAGCGTGGGCTCGGCTCTACAGGCGGCGGGGGCGCCAATGGCGCCCGACACCTTATTTCTTCAGGCTGTCGCGGATCTCGCGCAGCAGCACCACTTCTTCGGCCGGCGCAGCCGGTGCGGCTTCCTTCTTGCGCGACAGGCGGTTGATCACCTTGATCACCAGGAAAATGGCGAAGGCCACGATCACGAACTGGATCAGCGTGTTGATGAAATCACCGTAGCCGATCACCACCGCCGGAATCTCCTTGCCATCAGGCCCGATGCTGGCTGGCGACAGCGTCCACGCCAAGTGCGAGAAATCCACCCGGCCGATCAGATAGCCCAGCGGCGGCATGATGATCTTCTCCACCAGCGCGGTGACGATCTTGCCGAAGGCCGCGCCGATCACCACGCCGACGGCGAGGTCGATGACGTTGCCGCGCATCGCGAATTCCTTGAACTCGGTGAGCATTCCCATTGTTGTTTTTCTCCTGAGGGCGAGGGGGGACAGCGCGCAGGGTAGCGCAGGTGATGTCAGCCGGCGATCACGCCGTGGCGCTCGGCCACGTTCTCAAGACGTGCGCTGAAACGGTCGCCGGGCTTCAGGGCGGCCACGCCGGACGGCGTACCCATGAACACCAGGTCGCCGGCACGCAGCTGCCAGAGCTTGGACAGCTCATGCAGGATTTCCGGTACGTTCCAGATCATCTGGTCGAGCAGGGACTGCTGGCGTACTTCGCCGTTGATTTCCAGCGACAGGTTGAGCGCAGCCAGGTCGCCGACTTCACCGGCATGCACGATCTCACTGATCGGCGCGGAGGCATCGAAACCCTTGGCCGCATCCCACGGGTGGCCCTTCTCCTTGGCGGCGGCCTGCAGGTCGCGGCGGGTCAGGTCCAGGCCCACGGCATAGCCGTAGACCAGTGCTTCGGCATCGGCCACGGCCAGCTCGCCGGCGGGCGCGTCACGGCCGATCGCCACCACCAGTTCCACCTCGTGGTGCAGGTTGCGGGTGGCAGGCGGGTAGGGGATCACATCATCGTGGCCGACCACGATGGCGTCGGCCGGCTTGGTGAAGAACATCGGGCGGCCGCGATCGTCTGCGGCAGGTACGGCAGCACCCATCTCACGCGCATGGTCGGCGAAGTTGCGGCCGACGCAGTAGATGCGGTGCACAGGAAAACTGCCGCCGCCAACAACCGGTACACGCGGCGTGGCTGCAGCAGGGATCACATCGGAGACATCGGACATGCGGGCATCCAGGAAGGGAGTGCCCGCAGTCTAGAACGCAGCAAGGCCCGCCGTCAGCGGGCAGCGTCGATCAGCGCGAGGCCGGCAGCGCCGACTTGCGCACCACGTGGTACTCACCCTTGACCACGTTCGGGTCGGCCGGGCGGCTCGGGCCGGGCTTGCGCGAAGCCAGCAGCTTCCACGCCAGGCCCACCAGGATCATGGCAGCACCGACGAATACGCCGATGAACACCATCGCGGCCAGGATCGCCAGGCCGAGCAGGCCTACGGCAACGCGCACCAGCGGATGGCGCGGCTTGCGCGGGGCAAACAGGGTACGGAACTGGTTGAAGGCGAAATCGCGATTGAACATGGTGGCTCGATAGGCTGGAAATCAGCGAGCCATGAGTATCGGCAGCTGCCACTGTCATTGAGTGAAAAACTCGTTAAATATAGCCTTGGCTTATTACGGATCAATGACTTGTGTTCATGTCGCAGCTAGTCACATGACCAGGCATGCGACAATGCGCGATTCCGTCCGAGCCTTCGCCATGACTGCCGCTGTCGCCCTGATCACCCTGGATGCCATTGCCGATGGCGCGTTTGCCGAGGTTGAAGCGGTGGTCGATGGCGATGCCGAGTCGCTGCTGCTGTACCGCGACGGTGAGCAGGTGCGCGCGTTCCTGAACATCTGCCCGCACGCGGGCCGCCGCCTGGACTGGGCACCCGGCCAGTTCCTGAAGAGCCGCGAAGGCCACCTGGTCTGCGCCGCCCACGGCGCCTCGTTCGCGCTGGACAGCGGCGACTGCATCGCCGGCCCCTGCAAGGGCGACCGCCTGCGCGCCGTGCCGGTGGATGTGCGAGATGGGCAGGTCTACCTGGCCTGATGCATCGGTGTGCGGACCAACGGTCCGCACCCACCAGATCAACAGGTATCCAGATCCATCCACGCATGGCGTGGATCTACCGTGTCGACCAAGGTCGACACCTACCAAAGCGGTGCACGACGCCGTTCAGGCAGATTGCAGCGATCCGTCGAAGGCGGGGTGGGTCCGATGGCGGGGGCGTGAGCCGCATGGATGCGGCGACCGAGCTTACAGGGACGTACTTGCAGCGTCCCCTGCCACCGGACCCACCCCGCCATCCCACGGATAGCAGGCTGTTGCTGTTGCTTCGGCTGTTGCCGTTGCCGTTGCCTCGGCGGGTGCAGGGCGCAGCCCTGCCGATAAACCCAACCCTCAGAACATCAGGTTGATCATCACCACCACCACGCACGTATAGATCAGCGACAGCGGGCCGCCGACCCGCCACATCTCGCGTGGGGTGTAGTTGGCCGGGCCGGTGATCATCGAAATCACCGGGTTCGACGCCGTCATCAGGTTGTTGGACGCCGACAGCGCCACGATCAGCGCGAACGCCGTGGGATTACCGCCTGCCGCCAGCGCCAGGTTCACCGCGATCGGCACCATCACGATGGTCGCGCCGACATGGCTGATCACCAGCGAGAACACCGTGGTCAGCAGCGCCAGCGCCAGCTCCAGCACCCAGATCGGAATGCCGGTGGGCAGCTTGTCGATGGTATGGCCGGCCACCCACGCCGCGGCACCACTGGAATCCATCGCCCAGCCGAGCGGAATCAGCCCGGCCATCATGAACACCGTCTTCCAGTTGATCGAGGCATAGGCCTCGTCCATGCGCAGCACGCCGGTCAACAGCATGCCGGCCACGCCGGTCATCAGGGTCAGTGCTACCGGCAGCTTGCTGGTCAGCGCGATCAGGATGGTCAGGGCGAAGATCGCCATGGCGATCTTGAACTTGTGCGGGCGCTGCTCGCCGGTCGGGTAGTCGGTGACCACCACGAAGTCGCGGCTCTTGGCGGCCTGCGCCAGGTCGGTCCAGATGCTGTGGAAGACCAGCATGTCGCCGGCGCGCAGCTGCACATCGCGCACATCCTCGCGGATCACCTGCTTGTCGCGGTTGATCGCCAGCAGGCTGATGCCGCGTTCCTTGCGCAGGCGCAGCTCGCCTGCGGTCTTGCCGATGACGCCGGAGGTCGGCGGCACCACCGCCTCGGAAATGCCGGCGCGGCTGGGATTGAACAGGTCGCCCAGGTGTTTCAGGCGCGAGGACATGCGCAGGAACTGGTTCTGCGCGAAATCGTGGATCTGCTGGCGCGGGCCCATCGCGCCGAGCACGCTGCCCACCCAGATGCGCATTTCCGCCGGCGGTGCCAGGCGGGTGTCATTGCCGGTCTTCAGTGCCAGCAGCAGCGGCGCGTCATGCAGGTTCTCCGCTTCGCCCAGGGTCATGCCGACCAGCGGACTCTCGGCGGTGACCACCAGCTCGAACACATCGCCTTCGATGCCGTAGGTCTTGGCGAAGTAGCTTTCGGTGCGGGCCGGCGTGGTGCCGTCGTTGACCAGGCTTTCCTCTTCCACCAGCTTGCGGTCGCCGTAATAGCGGAAATACAGCAGCGAGGCGATCAGCAGGGCGATGCCGATCGGCAGCGGCGCGAACATGCGCAGCGGCTCGATGGTGGCCAGGCCGGAGGGCAGGTTGTTGTTGGCCGAGGCCAGCAGATCGTTCAGCAGGATCAGCGGCGAGTTGCCGACCATGGTCAGCGCGCCACCCATTACGATCGCCGCCGAGATCGGCAGCAGCAGACGCTGCATGGTCAGCCCGGTGCGTGCGGCCAGGCGCGAGGCGACCGGCAGGTACAGCGCCATCACCGAGGGGTTCTGCATGAAGGACGAGTTCAGGCCGGCGATGGCCGTGGTCATCATCAGCAGCCGCTGCTCCACGCCATGCCCGCGCCGCAGCAGCCAGGCCGCGAGGCGGTTCAGCGCACCGGTGCGGTCCAGGCCCGCGCCGAGGATGGTGGTGGCGATGATGCTCATCACCGCGTTGCCGGAGAAGCCGCCGAAGATTTCCTCCGGCGCGATCAGGCCGGTCACGCCCAGCACCACCAGCACCACCAGCGCGACCACGTCGGCGCGGATGCGCTCGAACAGGAACATCGCCATTGTGAAGCCGACCAGCCCGAGCACGAGCTTCATGTCAGTGGTCAGCGTCAGCGCGGTATCCATGTGGGGCGCGGCGTCCTCAGGCGTTCATCAGGTGCGGTCGTACAACAGGTCCCAGACACCATGGCCGAGCTTCTGGCCGCGGGTCTCGAAGTGGGTCTGCGGGCGCCAGTCCGGGCGCGGCACGCTGCCACGCGGGCCGGCACGGTTGACCAGGCCGGGGGTGGCATCCAGCACGTCCCACATCTGCTCGGCGTAATCCTCCCAGTCGGTGGCGCAGTGCAGACGGCCACCGGAGCGCAGCTTGCGCACCAGCAGCTCGGCAAAACCCGGCTGGATAAGGCGACGCTTGTTGTGGCGCTTCTTGTGCCACGGGTCGGGGAAGTAGATGCGCACCTCGTCCAGCGCGCCATCGGCGATTTCCTTTTCCAGTACTTCCACCGCGTCGTGGTGGTACAGGCGCACGTGGTCGACGTTGTCCTCGGCCAGCGCGTTCAGCAGGCGACCGACGCCGGGCGCATGCACTTCCAGGCCGATGTAGTCGCGGCTGGGGTCATGCTGTGCGGCAAAGCGCAGCGCGGCCCCGTTGCCGAAGCCGATTTCCAGCACCTTGCGCGCATCGCGGCCGAAGGTGGCATCCAGATCACGCGGTTCACCGCTGAAATCCAGGCCGAAACGCGGCCAGCGCTCGTCGAACGCGCGCTGCTGGGCGGGGGTGAAACGGCCTTGCCGCAGCACGAAGCTGCGCACTTCACGGCGGCCTTCGTTGACCGTGAACGGCTTGGGCGGCGCCTTCGAACCGGCGCTGTCAAATGGATTGGTCATCAGCCGATCAACCCATCGATCGGCGAGGATGCACTGGCGTAGCGCTTGCGCGGAATGCGGCCGGCCAGGAATGCCTCGCGGCCTGCTTCCACGGCCTTGCGCATCGCGCTGGCCATCAGCACCGGGTGGCGCGCACCGGCGATGGCGGTGTTCATCAGCACGCCGTCGCAGCCGAGCTCCATCGCGATCGCCGCGTCCGAAGCAGTGCCCACGCCGGCGTCGACGATGATCGGCACCTTGGCGTCTTCGATGATCTGCAGCAGGTTGTACTTGTTCTGGATGCCCAGGCCCGAGCCGATCGGCGCGGCCAGCGGCATCACCGCAGCGCAGCCGATCTCTTCCAGGCGCTTGGCCAGGATCGGGTCGTCGGAGGTATAGACCATCACCTCGAAACCGTCCTTGACCAGCTGTTCGGCGGCCTTGAGGGTCTGCACCACGTCCGGGTACAGCGACTTCTGGTCGCCCAGCACTTCCAGCTTGGTCAGGTTGTGGCCGTCCAGCAGTTCGCGGGCCAGGCGGCAGGTGCGCACGGCATCCTCGGCGGTGTAGCAGCCGGCGGTGTTGGGCAGGATGGTGTAACGGTCCGGCGGCAGCACGTCGAGCAGGTTCGGCTCGCCCGGGTTCTGCCCGATGTTGGTACGGCGGATGGCCACGGTGACGATCCGGGCGCCTGCGGCCTCGGTGGCCAGGCGGGTTTCTTCCAGATCCTTGAACTTGCCGGTGCCGGTGAGCAGCCGCGAGCTGTAGGTCTTGCCGGCGATCACCAGCGAATCGGGGGAGACATGAGCGTTCATGACGCGATTATCGCTTATCCGCCTGAAGATGGGGTCGTCGCAGAAGGTGGGGTCGGATCCCTTTGCCACAGGCAACGGGCTCTGACCCCGCTGTCTCAACCACCGCCCAGCGCATGCACGATCTCCACCACATCGCCCTCGGCCAGTACATGCTCGGCATGACGGCTGCGGCTGACGATCTCGCCGTTGACCTCCACCGCCACCCGGCGTTGCAGCAGCTGCTCGGCCGCGAGCAGGTCCAGGAGGGTCGCCGAAGCGGGCAGGGTGCGGGGTTCGCCATTGAGCTGGATGTTCATGAGGCCATTGTCGCTGATCGCCGGTTCGCATCGGAACCATTGCAAGTTGCGCGCTACGCCCGTACCGGCAAAGCCTGCCAGGCCGGGCTCGGGCGACAATCCATGCGGCGGCGCAGCGTGAGCAATTGGCGGCGCAGTGAAACCATTCACCGTGCGCCGGCGTACGTGCGTCGGAACCTCAACGATATCCCCACAGGAGTTTTTACATGCTGCTCAGCAAACGCCCGATCCGCTCCCTCATGGCGGCCGCGATCGCGCTGGCCGCGCTGCCGGCCATGGCAGGCGAATCCCCCTACAGCCATGCGGTCTTCTTCGGTGACAGCCTTACCGACGCCGGCTACTTCCGTCCGCTGCTGCCGGCCGACGTGCGCCCGGTCACCGGCCAGTTCACCACCAATCCGGGCTGGGTGTGGTCGCAGCAGGTCGCCAATTACTACGGCCTCAATGGCGCTGCCAACGGCAATGGCCAGAACGGCGACAACTACGCTGTCGGCGGTGCCCGTGTCGGCGTCGACGTGGCCAGTGCCCTGGGCACCATTCCCTCGTTGAAGAGCCAGGCGGCCCGCTACCTGGCTGCCAACGGCGGCAAGGCTGACGCCAATGCCCTGTACACGGTCTGGGGCGGCGCCAATGACCTGTTCGCCGCAGCGCGTGCGCCGGCCCAGGCGCAGGCCATCATCGGCGCGGCCGTCACCGACCAGGTGGCCCTGGTGGGCGCCCTCAAGCAGGCCGGTGCCGAGTACGTGCTCGTCCCCAACCTGCCGGACGTCGGCATTGCTCCGCAGTTCCGTTCGCTGGGTCCGGCCGGTGCCGCGCAGGCCACCGCGCTGGCGGCCGGTTACAACAAGGCCCTGTATGGCGGCCTGAAGCAGGCCGGCATCGAGTTCATTCCGCTCGATACCTTCACCGTGCTGCGTGAAGTGGCGGCCAACCCGGCCATGTACGGTTTCCGCAACGTCACCGATACTGGTTGCAGGATCAACCCCGCTGACACCACCACCAGCATCCTGACCTGCAACCCGACCAGCTACGTCAGCCCGGATGCGGCCACCGCCTACCTGTTCGCCGACGGCGTGCACCCGACCACCGCCGGTCATGCGTTGCTGGGGCAGTACGCGGTGTCGATCCTCGAAGGTCCGCGCCTGCAGCAGGTGCTGAGCCATTCGGCACAGACCATCGGCCGCTCGCGCGCCGACCAGGTCAGCCTGCACCAGGCGGGTCGCCCGGCTGACGGCCTGTCGTGGTGGGGTGGCGTGCGCGGCGACATGCAGCGCTACGACCACGCCGATCTGTACGACGGTCTGGCCCCGGCCGGCCTGTTCGGTATCGACTGGGCGCGCGACGGCATGGTCTTCGGTGGTTTCGCCGGCTTTGGCCGTCTCAACGCCGACTTCGGCAACAGCCGTGGCGACTTCACCCAGAAGGACACTACCGCAGGTCTGTTCGCTGGCTGGTACGGCGACCGCATCTGGGTCAATGGCCAGGTCAGCTACACCTGGCTGTCCTATGACGTGAACCGCAAGGTCCAGCTCGGCCCGGCAACCCGCGAACACAGCGGCTCGCCGGACGGCAGCAACCTGACCGCTGCCCTGAATGCCGGTTACGAGTTCGGCACCGAAGGCGGCTTCCGCCACGGCCCGATCGCCTCGGTGATCTGGCAGCAGGTCAAGATCGACGGTTACACCGAAAGCGCCGATGCCGGCACCCTGGCTACCGCGCTGGGCTACGGCAAGCAGGATGTCGATTCCACCGTGGGCCGTATCGGTTGGCAGGCCCGCTTCGACGGCGGCACCGTCAAGCCGTACGTGCAGGTGACCTACGACCACGAGTTCGAAGACACCAAGCAGGCCAGCGCCTGGGTGCAGAGTCTGCCGGACGTGGGCATGTACCGCGTGCCGGGCATGGACTTCGACAAGAACTATGCGACCGCCATCCTGGGCGCGCGCATGGAACTGTTCGGCCTGCAGAGCAACATCGGCCTGAGCGCCACCACCCTGCAGAAGCGTGCGCAGGACGCGACGTTGTTTGCCAGCTTCAGCGGCAGCTTCTAAGGGCTGCGGTCCCGGGCGCCGCAGCGTGCCCGGGACCTCCACACGGTAGCGCCGGGCCATGCCCGGCGAGCCGCTGGCAGCGGTTGCCATTGCGCAAACCCGGCGGGTCCGCATAGACTTCAGCCCTGCAACGCGGGCGTAGCTCAATGGTAGAGCTGTAGCTTCCCAAGCTACTGACGAGGGTTCGATTCCCTTCGCCCGCTCCATGTCTCCCAACGGTTTGCGGATTTCTCAGCGCTCCGCAAAATGCAGGCCGCTCCGCAATTCGGGATTGAACTTCATCCTTTGCCGTCAAGCAGTTGCTTAACCAGCATGGCCTGGTCGGCATTAGGGAGGGTCAATATCCAGGTGGGTTCCGGATCGAAGTCGGTGTATGTCGCGACGGTCGGGACGTCGGTTTTGACTTCACCTGGAAAGGCCAACTTGACCAGGGCAGCCTCTGCGTAAGCCCGCCGCGTTTCAGGGCCGCGAACGATGTTGCCTTCGACGGTCACGGTTTTGTCGCTGGATCCCTTGAGCATGTTCTGACCTCCGGTTGGTGTTGCCGGATGATCGCTGGGTTCGCTGTCGCGATCTATAGCGCGTCATAGACCACAACATAACGGCGCTTCTCGCGATTTTCCTTGCGTTTAACTTAGCGCGTTGGGGTCGCCTTCGACCCTCTCTTCTTCCGCACGTAGATTTCGGTCGTTGTGACCGATGAATGCCCCAACTGGGCCTGCGCTTCGCGAATGTCCTTTGCCGAATCGGCCTTGTCCGTACCCGCCTTAGCGCGGAGGTCGCGGAACTGGAACTCTCCCTTTGCAATACCCGCTTCCTCCCTCGCCTTGTCGAACCGGTAGCGCAGGGCGGCGCGGCCCAGGGCCAAGCCGTCGTCGTCTACGATCAGCCGCGTGCTGTAGACCTTCTCTCGCCCATTCGGGCACTTCTCCCCTTTACGCTTAGCAATGCGGTCAAGCAGCGCTGCCAGTTCGCCCGTGATCTCCATGGTGACCCGGTTGCTGGTCTTCGACTGCTGGATGATGAGACCGCGCGCTGTCACCTGGCGCACGTCCATTGACCACACATCGCCTACGCGCTGTCCCGTCAGATAGGCAAGGTCCATGGCATCGCGCAGCGCGGCATCGGCACGCGCGTATACCGCCTTGAAGGCGTCGTCGTCCACGTACACGTCGCGGCCGGTTTCCTTGTTCCGCCGGATGCCCTCGCACGGGTTGGGAAGGTCGGTGATCCCCTTTCCGCGCGCCCAGTTCCAGATATGCGAGAACAGGGAGACCTCACGATTCGCTATCACCTTTGACTTTCGCCAATCCAGATACTGTCTGATGTTTATCGGGCGGATGGCCTCGAACGGTGCTGGGGGCGCATCGAAGTAGCTCAGCAGTGCGGTGATGCATCGGTTGTTGAGCCGCTGAGTGGTTACGGCCTTGGTGGGCACGACTTCGGCGCGATAGCGGTCCGCGACGTGCCGGAACGTTACAACCGCCGCGGCGGGGATCGCGCTGGCATGCTCGATCTCCGCCCAGCGCTTGATGGCAACCCCGTAGTCACTGCCCAATGCGGTCTCGCGCCTGGGCTTACCGCCGTGGTCGTAGTAGTAGTGGATCACGCCAGACTTCTGCTTGCGTGGCCTGAACCGGGGGATAGCCCCCGGCTTGCTCGGTTTCCTTCCCATTTCAAGCGACCTTGCTGGAAGTCCATGTCGGCGGCGCCTTTGGTGCCTGCGCCGTTCCTTCAACGCTGGAGCGCAGCACTACCGGCCAGTCGTGCGCGTCCAGATAGTGCTTAATCCCATTCTTGCGAAGAAACGCAGCCTGGCGCGCGCGCTGGGGCGTACGGCACAGGCCGGCAATCTCGTCCCGCGACAGGTACATATCAGAGAACACTGGCCACCTTTCCTCCGCCTGCCATTACCAGGCGCATCTGGATAACGTTGTCGGCTGCCTCGGGCGCCTTGCGCGCGCTGCGGGCGGGCCGGTTGATCCGCCGCCACTCCACCAGCGCCGACTCGGCGTCGGCCTTCTTGCTGGTCGACCTGCAGCAGCATTCGACCAGGTGGCCACCACCGGCGCTCGCGCGCCGCTCGTCGTGGATGTGGCGCGCGCGATGCCCAGCGGCGCAGTTGGGCAGGCCTTCGGGATGGCTGATCTGCTTCTGAGTCATGGCTTTTCGCACTCCGTAATGTGGGCTTCCAGCTTTTCCAGCAGGAAGGTGGCTTGCTTGGACCGGTGTTCCCGGTCAAAACGGTTCAGGGCAAACGGGCCGGCGTCTCGCAGCCACTGCAGCGGCTGGACCAGCCAGCGCGGATCGAAGGGGAGCCGGGCGCGCGGATCGACCTCCCGCACCAGCGGCACGCAGTCCGGCCCGGCCCAGTCTTCGGGGTCGCCGCACCTGGTGCAGATGCGGTTCTGGAACACGTGCTCCTTCTCCGGCTGCGGCACGCGCGGCTTGTCGAACAGGGCGCGGATCACCAGGCCGCGCTGCGGGCCGTAGTGGACCTGTTCCGCGTTGGCCTCTGCCCAGCAGCCCGGCGCGAAGTCGTCCGCGTGGCGGTACTCCCAGCGGGCCACGTGAGCCGAGTAAAGCTCGGCCATCAGGGTGTCGGCCCAGGCGCGGACCTGGTCGGCAGCAACGGGGCCGCCTTCCGGGTCAATACGACGCATGGCGGCGACCACCTCAGCGACCGGCGATGACGCCTTGGTGGCGTCGACCACTGCGGCCGGCGCCGCCGGGAACTGCATCGCGCTCATGCAGCCACCGCCATGTCGGCCGGCACCCGGTCCAGATTGGCCTCGGCCAAGGCGCGCAGCGGCGGTGGGCTGACGCTGTTGCCCACCATGCGCACGGCCGCGCTGGTGGTGAGCGGCGTTCCGTTGGCCGTGCGATCGATGATGTACCCGGTTGGGAAACCCTGCGCGCGGTACAGCTCGTGCGGCTTGAGCATGCGCAGGCCGATATCCACGATGACGTAGGGCGTGCCTTTGATGTGGACCGTGACCAGCGCCAGACGGTCCTTGGTGGTGACCGTGTCCAGGGAATCGCGCAGATCCACAGCGATGCCGCTGCCGTAGTACTTCACCAAGAAGGCGGCGACGCGCAGGGCGCCGGCTTCCTGCTCGGGCGACAGCTGCGCCAGTTCGGCCTCAGCCATGGCGTGCCCGCCGCTGCCGCTGGCGGTGACCGTGCCGATAGGTGCGCGCGCATCTTTGCTGCCGGCGCCCCAGCGCTGCACACCGTCCGGCTTACCCTCGCCGTGTGCAGCCTGGACCATGAAGGCGCTGGACACTGCGTGATGCTCTGCCTGCGCGGCGACAGTGGCCAGCGGCGTACGCACATCAGCGCCGACCATATTCCGCCGCAGCGTGACCAGCGAAGCCGAAGCGAGGCCCAAGGCGTGCGCTGCGCCTGCTGGGCGCGCGGCACCGGCTCCAGAGGTGATCGTCGGAACCGGCTCCGTCGCGGGCGAGCCAATGCTGTCGCCCCGGAACTTGACCAGGTGGGCAGCTGAGACGGCGTGCTTTACGCCGCCGGCCACCACCGTTCCCAGAGGCTGCTGCAGATCGAGCGCGCGCGGCGCCTGGCCCTCGCGCTCGCCGTAGCCGGTCTGCACCAACGTTGGAGCCACCACGGAGAAGTGCCCGCCCTTCACCTCGGCGCAGAGCGTGCGCAGGGATTCGTCCACAGCCATCGTGCGCTGGGTGCTGGCATTGGCGTGCTCTGTGATGAAGGGTGCCAGTTCCGGCGCTGCCAGCATCAGCTCGCCGCGGTTGGCGGCAGTGATCGTGCGCATCGGCTCCCGCACGTCGTGCACGCGGTCGCCGCCCTGGTGCGTCACCGGGACAATGAACGGATCGGCCGAGTTGATGACGTGGCGCATGACGCCCTTGGCGATGCGGCGCATGGTGGCGTCGGCCAGGTCGCGCTTACGGCCGAAGATCGACGGGCAGGGGATGGAGAAGTCCAGACAGTCGGCAGCGGTGACGCGCGGCGTCTGGCCCGGGTTGGGGCCGTGGCTGGCAGCGGGCCACACGATGGGCTCACCGTCGCGGCGGCCGAGCAAGAACAGGCGTTCGCGGCTGGTGCCGGCGCCATAGTCACTGGCGACCAGCTTGCGCCACTCCACCACGTAGCCGAGCGCACGCAGCGCGGCAACGAACTGGCGCCAGGTGCGGCCGGCATGGCGCTTGTCGGGCACCAGCAGCTGATTCCAGACAGGAACACGCTCGCCCGGCGCGGCCACCTCGGTGCGCACGTGCACGCGCTCCGTTTCGACCTTTCCGCTCTTGCGCGTTACCTCGCGATCTTCGAACACCGCTTTGAACACCCTGCCAGTGTCCTTGCAGCGCTTCGCCACCAGCGGGCCCCAGGTGAGGATCTGCCACACGTTCTCCATGGAGAAGATGCGCGGCGCGGTGTTGGTGCCGTTGAGCCGATCCGCGCGCTGCAGCATGCCGATCCACTTGAGCACGACCCAGGACAGGGCGCGGGTCTTCCTGCTGCGCGGCTGGCCGCCCTTGGCCTGGCTGAAGTGCGTGCAATCCGGGGAGGCATGGAACCAGCCGATGGGGCGGCCGGCAACGTCCACGCGCGGGTCGGCGTGCCAGATATCCTCGCGGTGGTGCTGGGTCAGCGGATGGTTCGCCGCGTGCATGCCGATGGCCAGCTCGTCGTGGTTGTAGGCCAGTGCGGGATCGATGCCCAAGGCCTGCTTGAGGCCTTCCGATGCGCCGCCGCCGCCGGCGAACAGATCCACCACGATTTCGCGCGGGCGCAGGCGGGAGCGCTGCGGAGCGGGGAAGTTGAAGGAGTGGGAGCCGTCAGCCATTGGTGGAATCCTTGGGTGCGATGGGGCCGGTGTGGCGGTAGTCACGCAGCGGGTCGGTCAGGAACTGGCCGCGCTCCTGGCGCTGAACGGTGTACTCGGGGAAGGCCTCGGCGGGCAGGTGGGCGTGCGCTTCATCCATCAGCGCCACGAAGCGCTGCTGCCAGTCCAGCGGCATGGACTGCAGGGTCCGGCGCGGTACGACCAGATAGGCGGAACGGGTGAGCCCGAAGGCGTCCCACACCGGGCCGTGGTAGTACGGGCACAGGCTCGCGGTGTCGTTCGTGATCGTCTTCATCGCCAGCCCCGCAGATACTCGCCGAACGTCACGCCACCGTCGTAGCGCAGGAACTGCTGGTAGCGCTGCTGGGACCTGGTCAGTTTCGGCGGTGGTGGAGTGTGCTCATGCACAGCTGCGCGGCCGGCCGGAGTGACATTGAACAGGTCGCTGCCGCCGGTGATCGCATTCCCAGCGCGCCGGACCATGAAGCCGCGCGCGACCAGTGCCATGCAGTGCTGGTGGTCGGCGCCGCAGGGGCCGGTGACGAAATGATTGCGGTAGCTGCGCTCCCAGCCGTAGTCGCCGACGCCCAAGGCGTGGCGAAGGATCTGCAGCTCGGCTTGCGGCAGAGCGCGGGCGGTCGTGTCGTCAGCCATTGCCCACCGCCTGGCTGTCGATCATGGCCAGCAGCTTCCCGAATTCAAGATCAATGTTCCCGCTCGCAGCGGATTTCTGCCACGCTTTACGGATGGCCTCCCGCAACTCCACAAGGTCCACGGCCTGCGCGGGCGGGGCGGCTCGCATCATCGCGTCAAGGGCGGTGTCCAAACGGTCCGCCCAGAAACCACCCTCGCGGTACGCCTTGCGGAAGGCGGCGCGCATTTCCGGGGTGACCCGGACGGCCACCGGCTGGCGGGCGCCGAGGGTAGCGGCCGCTTTGCGCAACAGGGCTGCGGTTTCCTCTCCACGTTCGGCATCGTGCTGCAGCCCGGCGGCAACATCCGTTGCCTCGTCCGGGGTGTAGCCCTCGCCATCCTCGATGGCCTGTTCAATGCTCAGGCCGGTTTCGCGGTCGTCTGCTGCCATGCGTTCCAGCCCTGCGGCATGTGCCGTCAGTTCGGTGACCAGCGCATCCTGACCACCCGGGGAGGGCTGGGCGGAGAGGGCGGTGGCGGCTTGCCACAGCTCCCACCGTTCTTGTTGCTCGGCTGGACCATAGTTGTCCGCATATACGCCGTTGTGCAGGTCGCGCGTCGGAGCGCCTGTTTGCCAACGCGTCTTGAACTTCTCGCAATGCCACGCCTCAAACCGCGCACGTTCCGAGGCAGCCAACTGCACGCATCCGCCGTGCTTCACGGTCGCCAGGGTGGCGGGGGTCTTGTCGGTGGTCATGCGTGCTGCTCCTTGCGTTCGGTGATGGCGCGCGCGCTGTGCGCGGCGAGGCTTTCCCAGCGCTCGGCTTCGCCGAGGTAGTGCGCTGCGCGGGCCTGCCGCTCGGCTTCGGTGAACTGCACGTCGTGCAGCGCGTGGTCTGCGGCCGCACGATTGGCGGCGGCCATGCGGGCTGGGTCGTGATCGAAGATGTCGAGCTGGTTACGCACGCTGGACTCCTGGGATGGATTGCCGGCTGGTGGAACCCGGCCGGCGCGGGTTCCCTGCGCTACAGGGGGAGAGCGCAGGGCAGGGGATCAGTGGGTGTCGTCGGCCTGCAGCGGCGCGCGCTGTCGTTCGGCCGCGCGCTGTCGCATTTCCTCGCGGAAGGCGGGCCAGTTGCGCACCAGGTCGCGGAGGCCGCACCAGGTGAAGAACACGACGCCTGCGCCGAAGGGCAGGAGGAACGACGCGGCGTCGGTGTAGATGGCGCGCGCGAGCAGCGCCAGCAGCAGTCCGACGATGACGGCGCAGTAGAAGGGCAGGGCCAGGTGGCGCATCACTTCCCCTCCACTTCATTGATGAAGTCGCGCAGTTTTCTGCTGGAGTTGGCGGGCAGCGCCACGTAGGCGCGGTCCACGATGACGTGATGCTGGCCGGCGTTCTCGCTGAAGGTGGGCGCACCGTCGGCGGAAGCGAACATGACCATGACCCTGGCGCCCTTTGTGCGACGCCAGCCCGAGACGCTCCAACCAGCCGGATCCCGCATGGCACGCAGCCGCATGCCGCAGCCGGGGACTTCGATGACGGCGAAGTCTGGAAGGGAGGTGGCGCTCATGCGACACCGCCTTTGACGCGGGCGAGGGCGGCATCGAGTTCCGCAGTGCGTGCGTGGATGATCGACTCTGGTCCACGCATGTGCTGCAGGGACGTGCGTGCTGCCTGAGCAGCTTCGATCAGATCGGCAATCGCGGATTCGGCTTGGCGCAACTCCTCCGTGCCGAATCCTTCCTCTTCCAAATCTGCGATCGCGAGGCGGATGGCATGCAGTGCGTCTACGGGGAAGCTCATGCAGCACCGCCTTGGGCGCGCGCATCGAGGCGCGCAGCGGCAACGGCACCCGCAACGCTCTGGCCGTGCAGAAGGACACCGGCGGCTGCGTGACCGGCCACATAGCGCACCAGCTCGGGGCGCACGCCCCAGCGTCCAGCGGCGCGGCGCACAATGCCGGCGGCGGCTGCCGCGCGCTGTACGGGGGAGTGGTTGGCGATGACGGCGCTCATGCGGCGGCGTCCTGGCTTTCGCCGCGCAGCTGCTGGGCAGCGGCGATCAGATCGCGCGCTGCAGCGGTTGCCTCGTCGGCGGTGTAGTAGATCCGGGCGGCGCCGAAGTTCTGGACGACCTTCCCGCTGACCGTGTCAGCCTTGGCGGTGCCGGGGGCGGTTTCGGTGTTGAAGGCCAGAGTGGCCATGGTTGATCTCCTGCGCCCGGCCCCGGGATGGGGTGGTGTTGGGCGACGGGAGTAAGATCACACATTGTGATTGTTGGTGCAACACGAAACGTGATGTTTATTGGCCGAATTTCTGAACGGGGCTATTTCCGTTCAGAAATTGGGTTTGTGATCAGTCGAACGAGTGGCGGATCAGGCCCGCTTCTTCGAAGGAAACGTCATCGCGAATGCACTCGCGGGCGCGGTCCAGGTCACGATGGAGTGCGATGAGAGCGTCATCGCCGAGGTCTTCAATGCACGCATGGCCCAACGTGGCTTGGTCAATGATGATCTGCACGCCAAAGTGCCGGTAAGCCTTGGCCAAACTGCGAATCATGCGGATGTGGCTTTCACGAGCGACTGCATCGAAATGCGGCGAGCGCTTGCTGGGCACTGCATAGAGCGCAGGCTTTCGATCAGGCGCTGCGTTTATGCGCTCGACCAGCTTGCTTAGCAGCGCTTCCGTTTTGCTCATCTGTTGTCCTTCCCCTGTGTAGATCGCGCTTCTCGCGCCATGCGGCGAAATCCACCAGGTTCCGCTGTTCTGCGGGGCGATCGTCAGAGACGATCCATTCGTACACGTCCGCAAACAGATCAGCCTCCGCTTCAATATCGAAGGCTTTGCCAAGCGTGCCGAATGCCTTGTCGAGGAACCGGTGGGTTTCGGCAAGGATTGCAGGCTCGGGTCGCTGGGACTGAGACGCCGGCGCTTCTCCGAACAGTGAAGCGATGCTGACGCCGAGCGCCTTTGCCAAGCGGGGCACCTCGGAGACCTTCGGTTCGCGCGCGCTGTCCGCTGACGACTCATAGTTCGCAATGCGGCTTTGCCCCGACCAGCCGCAGGCCAAGGCCAAGGCTTCTTGGGTCAAGCCGGCTCGAAGCCGGGCGGCGCGGAGGTTGTCAGAGAAGGCCATGGGCCAATTCTTCACGGTCTGTGATGTGGCGCTAACACGATTTGTGTTGCGCAAAGGATCACGATATGTGATTCTCGCCAGATGGACGCACTCGACAGAGCCGTGAAAGCCGCCGGCGGGGTTACATCCCTTGCCTCCCATCTTGGTGTTCGCCAGAGCGCCGTCAGCAATTGGCGCTCCCGGGGTCGTGTGCCCCCGGCCATGGCCATTCCCATCGAATCCGTCACTGGCGTTTCCCGCCATGACCTTTGCCCCGACATTTTCGGGCCCTTGGGCGGTCTGGCCCCTGTGACCAAGCGGGAGTTGTTGGCAAAGCTCGGCCTCTCCAGCGACGCACACCTGGCCGTCATCTTGGCCCTCCCGGTGGACCGCGTCTCTTCGTGGGATCTGGACGCAGCTGTACCGGCTCTGCCCGGTGTTCTCGCCGTCCTTGGTGCTGCACCCGCCAGCGCTGTTTCGCGCGTCGAAACCGATCCCGACGCGAACCGCATTGCTCCCGTCGATACCGCTTGAAAGGCCATCCATGGCCGTCGTCCCTGAATTGTTGATCTCCATGGCGCCAATCCTGCGCCACCCGAGCACAGCCCGAAACCTTGAAAAACCGTCCCTCCCAAGGTGACCCATGACCTGCCGCACATCCGCTCTCAACTGGCTCGACGTTCTCTACAACTCCGTGCGCAAGACGCCCGGCGGTGTCGTGGACGCGGCCGTATTCCTGGCCGACCGTCGCGGCAAGTCGATGCACCCCGAGACCCTGCGCGCGAAGTTGCGCGGGCTTGAGGGGGAATCGGTGACGATGGAAATCGCCGAACTGCTTACCGAGTGGATGCAGGAGAAGGCCGGCGGCAGCGATTACGCCCTGGACTGGATGCAGGCGCTGGCCGGGCAGTTCGGCATGGCCGTCGCTACGGTTCCGCCGCCGCCGGAGGGAGGCTGGTCGGACGAGATCGGCGCCATCCAGACGAAGCTGCTGGAGATCACCACACGGGTGGGTCGCTTGTCGGGCACGGCGGTGGAGGCGATGGCTGATCGCCACATCGACAGCGACGAAGCCAAGCTGATGGTGGAAGAAGCCAATTCGCTGATCACGATGGCGCATCGGCTGATCCGCAACGTGTCGCGCGCTGCGGCGAAGGGGAGGGCGGTGCGATGAACCATCCCGCTCGCTCCACTGATCCAAGCACCAGCCACGAGGCAGCCAACTACATCGCTGTTACTGGCATCCAAGGCGACCAGCAAGCCGCAGCAGCTTCCGCCGTGCGCCGCCTGCCAGGCCTGACCAGCCTCGAACTGGCGAAGGAAACAGGCATCTGCCGCTACGTGCTCGCCCGACGCCTTCCCGAGCTGGCCGAAGTCGGCAGCGTGTGGCGGGGCCCGAAGAAGCCTTGCCCCGTGTCTGGCCGCAGTGCCTGCACCTGGTGGCCGGTGCCCCCGGGTCAGAACATGCTGCTGGGGCTCTGACATGTCGACCATCATCATGTCGCAGTGCTGGCCGCTGCAGGGCCTGAGCGTCACGCAGAAGGCGGTATTGATCTCGCTGGCTGACCAAGCCAACGACGACGGCGTGTGCTGGCCGGCGGTGGGCACCATCGCCGCGCGCTGCTGCATGTCGCCGCGCGCTGTCCGCACCGCCATGGATCATCTGGAAGTCGTGGGCCTACTGACCCGCGACCGCAGGTTCAACAGCAGCACTGTCTACAACGTCACCCCGGCCAAGTTCGACAAGGCCGCAGCGCCATCGAAGGGCACTCGCAAGACCGGAAAAGCCGGTACTGCATCGGGCGCAGGTGCTGCGCCCCGTGCAGGGGGTGTGCCCGATGCAGGTGGGGATGCGCCCCGTGCAGGTGGGGATGCAGCGGGCGCAGGTCTGGAGGTGCGCCCCGTGCCGCCTAACCGTCATATAACCACCAATGAACCGTCAGAAGAACCGTCATCTCCGGCGGGCCTGTCGGCCGCGCCGCCGGTGGTGGATCCGGAAACGGAGTTGCAGGCCGCATGCAGGGCGACATGGGCGGCATACGCCAGCGCCTACCGCGAGCGCCATGGCGTGGCACCGGTCCGCAACGCGAAGGTCAACGCCAACGTGAAGCAGCTGGTGCAGCGGCTCGGGCATGCCGAAGCACCGGCCGTCGCCGGGTGGTTCCTGACCGTCAACGAGCGCTACGTGGTGCAGAACATGCACGACCTGGGCTCGCTGCTGGCGAAGTGCGAGGCCTACCGCACGCAATGGGTCACCGGCAGGCAGATGACCGCGACCAGCGCCCAGCAGCAGGACCAGACCCAGAGCAACGCCAACGCCGCGGACGAGGCCAAGGCAAAGCTGCGCCAGCTGAGGGGGGCGACCAATGCTCACTGACGCCGAGCAGGATCAGCTGGTGGACATGCTGGCCTCTACTGCCGAGGTCATGGGCGAGAAGATCAGCCCCAACGCCGCGACGTACATGGTGCTGGATCTGGCCACCTATCCGCTGCGCGTGCTGGCCGAGGCGCTGACCGCCTGCCGCCGCGAGGTAAAGGGCCGGCTGAGCCTGGCCGCGATCATGGAACGCATTGACGACGGGCACCCGGCACCGAACGAAGCGTGGGCTGTGGCGATCCGGGCCGCTGACGAGGCGGTGACCGTGGTATGGACCGAGCAGACCAGGGACGCATGGACGGCGGCGCTGCCGCTGGTCGAGGAGGGCGACAAGATCGCAGCCCGGCAGGCGTTTCTGGAGGTGTACGCCCGGTTGGTGAAGAGTGCGCGCGCTGTGGGTGGCTGCGCCGTCTATCAGCCGTCGCTGGGCCATGACGCGAGTGCCCGCGCCGCAGCGCTGCAGCTGGCGGTGGACGCTGGCCGCTTGGCGCACGAGCAGGTAGCCGATCACCTGGCGCTGCCGCCGGCCACGCCCGCGTTCAATCCGCTGGCCCTGCTCGCCGGCCGAGTCGAGGCGAGCCCGGAAGCGACCGAGCGCACCCGGAAGCACCTCGCGGAAATCGCCGAGTTGTTCGGTTCCGATCAGGACGCGGCGGCATGAGGCAGGACCACGTCGAACTGGAAGTGCGCCCGGTATCCGAGCCGGTGGCAGTGGCCGGCTGGTATCTGGCCTATGGCTATGGGGTCAAGCCGCTGGTGCTGTACGCCACCCGTGGGGCCACCGTTTGGCGCGATGGCTGCCGGCAGATCCCGATCACCCGGTATGCCGGCCCGATTCCGGAGCTGCGCTGATGTGGTCGAACGGCCCGGCTCCTACGCGCGCAGAGGAAGAGCGCATCCGGGTGGCAAAGAGGGGGCCTTGCATGGTGTGCCTGCTGCTCTACATGCGGAACCTGCTGCCGAAGGACAGGGTGATTCAAGGGTGCGAGTACCACCACTGCAAGTCAGGAAACATCCGGCGCGGCCATGCATTCGGTTTCGCCATGTGCCAGTGGCACCACGAGCTTAAACCGTTGCAAGGCAGGTCATTCAAGTGGATGACCCGGACATACGGGCACAGCCTGAAGGATGGCTCCCGGACCTTCCACGAAATCTACGGCTCGGACGACGAGCTGATCGACCAACAGACCTACATCAACGAACTGAGGTTGAAGCATGACCGAATCCAAGCAATCTATGGCTGACAGGGCTCGCGCGCTGTTCGCTTCCAACCCGGGCATTGAGGTCACTGCCGTGCAGGCAAGCGATGCCGCTGGTGTTCAAGGCTGGAAGAACCGGCAGGCCATGCGCCGCACACTGCACGACCTGGTCGATGCGGGTTACCTGTCCAAGACGCCTGGCGTGGCGCCGACGTTCACGGCGACAGGCCAAGGCATGCGGCGCAAGGCGATGGCGCCAGACGAGCGAGCCGAGCGGCGGAGGGAAATCAGCCGTGCGTCGAAGGCGAAGAGGCGCGCTGCCCGGGCAGCAGCACAACCAGCCTCGCCTCGCGTGGACAGGATGACCATCAACCGGTCGCGTGTGGCGCAGCTGTCTGGCTTGGCCCCGGCCAAGCCATGGGGCAAAGAGAAGGGGAAGGGGCACCCGGCCGAGACGGTGGAGCAGTTCGAGGCCCGTGGCGGCCAGGTGCAGCGCCTTCCGGCCAGCTGGGAGCAGGCAGCATGACTGCGCTCGATCTTAAGCCGTGCCCGTTCTGCGGCTCCAAGCGGGTCCGAATCGTTGAGTTCGTGGACGGTGATGGTGATCGAGTGTTCGCTGTCGGCTGCGAAGGCTGCGGCTGCAACGGAACCCCGCACATACCGCTAATGGACGATGCCCGACCGGCAGCGATAGCTTCATGGCAGACGCGCACGGGCACCTCTATTCCGTGGCTACCGATCGATCTGGCGCCGCAGAGCAGCCGGCGTCTGATGCTATGGGACTCGGTGAGCAAGCGGCCGGTGTTTGGCAGCTGGCGCGGGGACAACCCGGCGATCACGCACTATGCGGCCGAGCCGGCCGGTCCGGACGCGGCCTGATGAACGCAATCAAGAAGCCGGCGCGATCACGCGCTGCACAAGCAAACCACCAAGGGGAAGGCGCATGCGAATGAACGATGCACGGGAACTGCTGTCCAGCCGGACGGGCCCAAAGACCATGAGCTTTGATGGGAGTGCGGGCGGCCCGACCACCCAAGAGACCGTGGCCGCACTGGCGTACGTGCCGCACGGGCTGGGGCATGAGCTGCTGCAGACAATGTGGTGGCCCGAGAGTGGTCAGCGCCGCCGTGAACAGCTGCGCCAGGCCGTAATCGCTTTGGTGGCACCTGAGTTCACCCGCCAGATGCACGAACTGGCCGACGCTCGCACGCACTTCGGCATCGCCAAGGCCAGCATGGGCTGGTGCGGCGGGATGGTCACCGATGCGCAGCGGGGTGAGCTGCGCCGAGCAGAGAAGGCTCTGGATGACGCGCGCGCTGCGGCATGGCCGAACAACACGATGGAGCAGCTTGGGGTGCTGGCCGGGGCCGTGATCGCTGAGATGGTCGGTGCATGCGAGTGCGAGCGTTGCGGCGGCAGAAAGGTCGTTCCCGATCCTGCGGGCGCAGGTGTCGTGAACTGCGGGGACTGCGGCGGAAGTGGTTGGGAGGCGCTGAGCGGCCGAAAGCGTGCAGGCGCCATTGGCGCGGATTGGTCTGCGTATAGCCGGTTCTGGCGACCGGTCTACGAGTGGATGCTCGCCAACTTCCGCGCAGCTGAAGCGCGCGCTGCAAGGCAGTTCAGCAAGGCACTCACGATGGGGATTTAGCGATGACTTCCTAGGTCATCGAAAAAGGCAGCAATCTTGCCACCATCCAATCGCAAGCCCCGGCCCAGCCGGGGCTTTTTCTTTCCGGAGAAGCTATGGCGCAAATCACTCCCCAACAGGCTGGCGGCGTGAACGTCGTGGCCTTCCTCGACATGCTGGGGTGGTCCGAAGGGACCGACAACGGCAAGCAGCCGACCAAAGACCGTGGCTATGACGTGATCGTCGGTGGTCAGTGCTTCAAGGGCTATGCCGATCATCCGCGAGTCCTCGTGCCTCTGCCGAAGCTCGGTATCCAGTCCACCGCCGCAGGCCGCTACCAGCTGCTGCGCCGCTACTACGACGCCTACCGGAAGACGCTGGGCTTGAAGGACTTCTCGCCGCTGAGTCAGGACTTGATCGCGCTGCAGCAGATCCGCGAACGCCGCGGACTCCCGCTGATACAGGCGGGCAGGATTCCGGAGGCCATCAAGGCGGTAAGCAACATATGGGCGAGCCTCCCGGGGGCAGGCTACGGGCAGCACGAACACAAGCTTGCGGACCTGCTGGCGGTGTACCGAAAGGCCGGCGGGACGGTGGCGCCGTGACCGAGCCCGTGAGCACCATGAAAATCATCGTCGGGACTTTCACCGCGGCTGTAGTGGCGCCCGCGACTGCTGATGCGCTGCGGGAGGCAGAGCGAGTCATCCTCGGCGTGCCCCAGTCTGTGCTGCTGGTGGCCATGGCCGGCGCGCTGATCGGCGTCCTGCTGTTGCCGGAGAAGGACGCGGAGCGGGTTGCGGCCGACGCGAGCCGCCGGCGCGGGCATCGGTTGTTGCAGACCGCCGCGCGTTGGGCCGCCCTCGCTGTCGCGGTAGTGGCCTACGCCATCGTGGCCGCGTGGGTCATCGCTGTTGCCGCGTCCGTTTGGCCAGCACTGGCGGGCGCCCCCCAGCTGCCGTTGGCCGGCCTGTCCGGCGTTCTGATCCGCCGGCTGCTGCCCGGCTACGTGCGCATGGTGGAGAAAGCCACCGGCGCCATCGGAGGCGATAAGCCATGAACGTACTGATTCGATTCCTAGGCGCAGCCTGGAGCCTGGTCATCGGGGCCGGAGCCGACGCCCTTCAATGGCTGAGTAAGCCAGGCAGCAAGGTGAAGCTGGTGTGTGCCGTGCTGGCCTTCGGCTGTGCGGTGTCCGGGCTGACCGCTTGGGAGAAAGAACAGAAGATCCGCGACCTGAGCGCTCAGGTGGTCAAGGTCCGGTCCGACTGGAAAGCCGACGCCGCCCGATTGCAGGCGGACGTGGACACCCGCGACCAGCGCTTGGCCGAGGTCGCCACCGCACTGAGGGCCGAGGCCGAGAAGCTGGAAGCTCTCAAGGCAGAGAGCGCGGCGGCGTTGCAGGCCCTGGCCGGCAAGATCGAAGCGTCCGAGAAGGAGGCTTCCACCTGGCGCGGCCGCTACGAGCAGCGGCCCGACACCTGCAAGGCGGCCCTGGAGCTGCTTGATTCCGCCTGCCCAGCATTGAAGGGGTACTGACATGCGCGTCATCGTGGTTGTCACAGCTGCGCTACTGGCCGCATGCCAGGCCGCACCCACCAAGCCGAACCCACCGCCGCCGGCCTTGATCAAGGTTCCGGTGGCCACCTACGTTCCCATCGATGCCGCGCTGACCAAGCGTTGCAGCTGGGTGCGGGATGGGAAGCCATCGGCGGTGTTCGACGTGAGCAATGGCCGGAAGCGCTGCCTGATGCAGTATGAGGCGCAGTTCGAGGCCATTGGCCAGGTGCAGGGCCGGCCAGTCCCGGAGAGCGGCCTGTGAGCTGGGTTGAGGGAGTGGTGTGCATAGCGGCCATCATCGGTTTCTGCGTCGTCACCGACACCATCTGTGGCGTGGTGCGCTTTCGGCATTGGGAGCGGGTGAAGTCGCGCGGCCATGGGTACACGCCCTTGCCGCCAGAGAGAAATCCTGGTCCTCCACCGGGACCGGAATGATGAGGCGGGGAAACTCTTCGGCGCGGGTACTGGCGCTGGGCCGGCTTAAGACCGGCGAGATGAACAAGACCGAAGCCGCGTATGCCGAACGGCTGCGCGCGCTGCAGGCTGCCGGCGAGATCCAGTGGCACCGGTTCGAAGGCCTGAAGCTGCGTCTGGCGGACAACACCTTCTACACGCCGGACTTTGCCGTGTTGGAGGCCGACGGTGTCATGGCTTGCCACGAGGTGAAGGGCCACTGGCAGGACGACGCAAGGGCCAAGATCAAGATCGCCGCGGCCATGTACCCGTTCCGCTTCATTGCGGTGAAGGTCAAGCCCAAGCGCGACGGTGGCGGCTGGGCTGTGGAGGAGTTCTGATGGCTGGAGCGGTGATGACTTCCGTCCGCATGCGCTGGTGGCTGCGCTGCTACTTGGCCGCAGTGGTGTGGTTCGCCAGGGCTACGGGCATGGAGCCGGACTGGGATCAGGTCGAGCGGTGGATACGCCGCGGCCTGTTCCTGCGAACAACGAGGGTTGCTGATGGACGTTGCACGGATTGAAGCACTGGCAACGGCGCTAACCGCCGAACAGGCTGCGCGCGCTGGTGCTGACGCGGCCCTGGCCGCACGCATCGACGGAAGCGCAGACGCTCGCATCGATCGCCTGGTCGGGATCATCGAGCAGCAGGGACTGCAGATCGCCGAGCTTGCCACGCACGTCGGCATGCTCGTGCAGTCAGTGGCTCAGCTGCTGGGTGAGGAGATGGGATCGCCGGCCCAGGACGAAGGCGCCGAGCCAGAACGCGTGGATCTGGACGGGAAACCGTACTGATGGGCGGACTGGCAGGCAATCGCCAAGCAAAGCGCGCGTTGCCAACGAACAGCAGGGCATGGCGTGCGCTGCGGGAAACGATCCTGCTGCGCGACCTGTATCGGTGCCAGGAGCAGGCCTGTGGCGTGCTGTGCGCCGGTAAGGGGCAAGCCCACGTCGATCACGTGGATGGCAATCCGAACAACAACACTCCGGAGAACCTTCGGACGCTGTGCGTCAGCTGCCATAGCAGGAAAACGGCGCGCGAGGATGGCGGCTTCGGCAACACAGAGCGCGTCCTGGTCGGTTGCGACGCCGATGGATGGCCACTGCAGGCGTCACGACCGGGCATCGCGCGGCCGAAGTTATCCACAGAAACCTGAACGGGGGGCGAAAAAGTTTGGGTCGATTCGCCAGCGATACGTGCGCCCCCCCAAACGCACGCATCCACAGTTGGAAAGACGACCCCCATTCCTGAACAAGCATTGCCTTGTTCAGTGAGCGATTCAGACGGTGAACCATGGCGAATCCCCGCACTCCAGCAGCGAAAGCGGCCGTGTCCGGTGCTGCGGCAAAGAACCCGCAGCGGCATCGAAATCGAAAGACGCCGAAGGGGCCAAAAGCCATCGGCGCTCCCTACAGGGGAATGACCAAAGAACAGGTCGCCGTCTGGAAAGAACAGGTCGAGAACATGCCTTGGCTGCACGCCGGTCACCGGCTGCTGCTGCGCCAGGTGTGCATCCTCGCCGCGCGAATGGCGACCGACCCGGAGATGGGTGTTTCGGCGATGCAGGCACTGGGCTCGCTCCTGTCGAAGCTCGGTGCCACGCCGGTGGATGAGACGAAAGTGAATCATGGCCCAGGCGAAGACGAAGACCCGGACGACAAGCATTTCTGACTGCCGGACCAGCGAGTATCCGCTGGCAGTGGTGGAAGGCCGGACCGTTGCAGGCCCGCACGTGCGCAACGCCTGCCGGCGACACCTGAAAGACCTTGAGGACGCTCACGAGAGAGGCCTGTACTTCGACCGCGAAGCGGCGGACAAGAAGATCGCTTTCTTCGAAGACGTGCTGCGGCTGAGTGAGGGGCAGTTCGAAGGGAAGCCGTTCAAGCTGCACCCCAGCCAGGCGTTCAAGATCGGCAGCCTGTTCGGTTGGAAACAGGCGGATGGCACGCGCCGCTTTCGGCGTGCGTACATCGAGGAAGGCAAGGGCAACGGCAAGTCGCCTATGGCGGGCGGTATCGCGCTGATCGGGCTCTGCGCCGATCAGGAGGCCGGCGCCCAGGTGTACGCGGTGGCCTCGCATAAGGATCAGGCGGGCATCCTGTTCCGCGATGCGGTCAAGATGGTCAAGGCTTCCCCGGCGCTGAAGAAACGGCTGGAGTTCTCAGGCGGTGAGGGCAAGGAATACAACATCGCCCACCACAAGTCGCAGAGCTACTTCCGGCCAGCGTCCCGCGACGTTGGCAAGACGGGTTCCGGCTACCGCCCGCACTTTGTCCTGGCCGACGAAGTGCACGAGATGGCGGACGGCAAGATCATCGAAATGATGGAGAACGGGTTTAAGTTCCGCCGTTCGCCGCTGCTGTTCATGATCACCAACTCGGGCAGTGACCGGAACAGCGTTGCATGGGCCGAACACGAGCACGCGGTAAAGGTCGCAGCCGGCCATACGGAGGCCGTGAACGATCCGACTTTCATCGGTGAACCCATCGATGACCGCACGTTCTCGTTTGTCTGCGGGCTGGATGAGGGTGATGACCCGCTGGAGGATCCGCGTTGTTGGTTGAAGGCCAACCCGATGCTTGGCATCACGATCACGGAAGAGTACCTAAAGGCCCGGGTAGACCTGGCCAAGCAGATCCCCAGCAAGCTCAACGAGATCCTGCGGCTCAACTTCTGCATGTGGACAGACGCGGACCAGGCCTGGCTCAGCCGCGACACGCTCGAGCCGGCCCTGCAGCCGTTTGAGATCTCGCAGCACCACGGCAAGCGCATGCACTTGGGGCTGGACCTGTCGCAGAACCGCGACATTACGGCGCTGGGCGCGGTAGTGGAGACTGGTTCGAAGGAAGTGCTGGTAGAGGTCGAGGGCAAGAAAACGCTGGTCAGCAAGCCGACGTTTGATGCGTGGGTAGAGGCATGGACTCCGGGCGATACGGTCAAGGCCCGCGAGCTACGCGACAAGCTTCCGTACAGCACGTGGATTGCCAAGGGCCACCTGCACGCGCCACAGGGCCAGACGATCAGCTACCGGCACGTCGCGCAAACGGTGGCCGAGTATGACCGAGACTTCGAAATCGCTCAGGTTGCCTACGACCGGTACGCGTTCCGCCAGTTCGAAGAGGAAGTCAAAGAACTGGGCCTCTCGGTTTCGTTCGTTGAGCACCCGCAGGGTGGCCTGAAGAAGGGCAAGCCCACAGAGGCGGCAGTAAAGGCCGCCGCCGCCGCAGGTAAGCCGGCGCCGGAAGGCCTGTGGATGCCTGGATCCCTCCGATTGTTCGAAGAAGCACTGCTGGAAGGTCGCGTCCGCTTGCTCGGGAACCCCGTGCTGGTGTCGGCAATCATGTCGGCCGTCATCGAAAGCGATAAGTGGGAAAACCGTTGGCTGTCCAAGGCACGGTCCGTCAACAAGATCGACGCCGCGGTAGCGGTCGTGATGGCTTTCGGCTCCGCACATTCATCGGTCGCGCCTGCCTCTGTCTATGAGCAGCGGGGCATCCGATTCCTATAGGAAATGCAATGTCCAGGTTCAACGAAGAAGATATCAAGTCGCTGGACCGGATCTGGAATCCGCCGCCGGCGGCGCCCCAAGGCGCACGGGCTGAGGCTGGCCAGTTCACGGGGATGGATGACCCGGCGCTGCTGGAGTTCATCCGGGCGCAGAGCGGGCAGGGCGGTGGTGGCTACCAGCTGCGCAACATGGCGGTGCTCCGCTGCCTGTCTCTGATCTGCGGGACCATCGGCATGCTGCCGCTGAACCTGATCGAGTCTGGCGGGAAAAAACGGATAGCCACCGAGCACCCTGCGCACCGCCTGCTCAAGGTCAAGCCGAACCCGTGGCAAACGCCGTTGGAGTTCAAGCGGCAGATGGAGCTGGCCCGGCAGCGCCACGGTGACGCCTACGCACGGATCGTGTGGTCAGCAGGCCGACCCATCCATCTCATCCCGTTGGACTCGCCCGCGGTGCGCGCCGAGCTTGGCGACGACTGGCGGATGATCTACCGCTTCAACAGCAAAAAGCGCGGCGAGGTGGTGCTCAAGCAGGAAGAGGTCCTGCACATCCGCGATATCTCCGTGGACGGTGTCACCAGCTTGTCGAGGATGAAACTGGCCGACCGGGCAATTCGCCTGGCGCTGGATGCGGAGCGAGCTGCGAGCCGCATCTTCGAAACCGGCAACATGGCCGGTGGTGCTATCGAAGTGCCGAACGCGCTAAGCGAGATCGCCTACGGCCGCATGCGCGGATCGCTGGAGACCGAGTATGCCGGCGCTGCAGCAGCACAGAAATGGATGCTGTTGGAAGAGGGAGCCAAGGCCAACAAGTTCGGCAGCACGGCGCAGGAAGCGCAGCACGTCGAGAACCGGAATGCCCAGGTGGAGGAAGTGGCCAGGCTCTACGGCGTTCCCCGGCCGCTGCTGTTCCTGAGTGATACCAGCTGGGGCACCGGCATCGAGCAGTTGGGCATCTTCTTCCTGCAGTACACGATGCTGGAGCACTTTACCAACTGGGAACAGGCGGTGGCGCGGTCGCTTATTCCAGAGCGCGACCTGGAGCGTTTCCAGCCGAAGTTCAACGTGCGGGCGCTGATGCGCGGAACGCTCAAGGATCAGGCCGAATTCTTCAAGGCCGCCCTCGGCTCTGGTGGCACCAAGCCGTTCCACACGCAGAACGAGATCCGCGACCTGCTGGATTACCCCGAATCGGACCAGCCAGGCGCCAACGACCTGATCAACCCCATGACACAGAAGGGAAAGAGCGATGAGCCTCCGGCAGCTGCCTGAAATCCGTGCCGAGCGACGGCTCGGCGCCGCCCAGTTCGATATGCGGCCCGACGCGCTGGAACGCTGGGAGCCGGAAGTCCGCGCTGCCGGCAACGACGCAAACAGCATCTCCATCTACGATTCGATCGGCGAGAACTGGGAGGGCACGGGCGTTACCGCCAAGCGGATCAGCGCCGCCCTTCGTGCGATTGGCAGCAAGGATGTGGTGGTAAACGTCAACTCCCCCGGCGGTGACTTCTTCGAGGGCGTGGCGATCTACAACCTGCTGCGCGAGCACCAGGGACGCGTGACGGTCCAGGTGATGGGGCTGGCTGCGTCGGCCGCATCGGTTATCGCCATGGCCGGCGATGAGATCCTGATGGGCGACGGGGCGTTCCTGATGATCCACAACGCGTGGGCGGTGGCCATCGGCAACCGGCACGACATGGCGGACGCGGCAAAGCTGCTGGAGCCCTTCGACGCTGCCATGGCAAAGGTCTACGCCGCTCGCTCGGGTATCACCGAGGCGGAAGCGGCTCGCATGATGGACGAGGAAACGTGGATCAGCGCCGCCCAGGCCGTGGAAGATGGCTTTGCCGATGGCCTGCTCGACGGGGCCGCCGCCACGAAGGATGCCAAGCAGGCATCGGGCGGCCGCAAGGCGCTCGCCCTGGTGGAAGCCGCCATGGCCAAGGCTGGCCACTCCCGATCCATGCGACGCGACACCCTCAAATCGCTGTTCAACGGCAAGCCGAGCGCTGCCGACCCTGCCATGCCGAGCGCTGGCGGAAACGAAACCACGGCCCTGTTGCAGGGCCTTCTCGACAACATCAAAGCCTAAGAGGCCAACAAATGAACAAGATGACCCACGGCCGCGTTCCGCGTGGCCTCGTTTCCGTGCACGCCGATGGTGGCAGCCAGCCCGAGGTGAAGGCGCTGGTGGAGAGCCTGAACAAGGCATTCGCTGACTTCAAGGCCGAGCACAACAAGCAGTTGGACGAGATCAAGAAGGGCAATGCCGATGCACTGCAGGCCCTGAAGGTCGACAACATCAACGCCGATATCACGCGTCTGCAGGCTGCGGTCGACCAGGCCAACACCCAGATGGCCGCGTTCCAGATGGGCGGCGGTGGCGCCGCCAGCGACGTGGCCGATGCCGAGTACACCGAGTCGTTCCGTGCTCACTTCCGCAAGGGTGAAGTGCAGGCTGCCCTCAACAAGGGCGCGGCCGACGAAGGCGGCTACCTGGCACCGGTCGAATGGGACCGCTCGATCACCGACCGCCTGGTCATCGTCTCGGACATGCGACAGCTGGCCAACGTGCAGCCCTGCTCGGGTGCCGGCTTGACCAAGCTCTACAACACCGGCGGCACGTCCTCGGGCTGGGTCGGCGAAGAAGACGCCCGCCCGGAGACCGCGACCTCAAAGCTGCGCCCGCTCAGCTTTGGCTGGGGCGAGATCTACGCCAATCCGGCCGCAACCCAGCAGCTGCTGGACGATTCCGAGATCGACCTGGAGGCATGGCTGGCCGGCGAGGTCGAGCTGGAGTTCGCCAGGCAGGAAGGTGATGCGTTCTTCTCCGGCAATGGCGTCAACAAGCCGTTCGGCATCCTGACCTACGTGGAAGGTGGCGCCAACGCCGCCAAGCACCCGTTCGGCGCCATCAAGGCCGTGAACAGCGGTGTTGCAGCCGGCATCAATGGCGACAGCATCCTGGATCTGGTCTACGACCTGCCGTCCGCCTTCACCGCTGGCGCCAAGTTCGCGATGAACCGCAAGACCCAGGGCGTGGTGCGCAAGCTGAAGGACGCGCAGGGCAACTACCTGTGGCAGCCGTCGCTGGTAGCCGGTCAGCCGTCCACCCTGGCCGGCTTCGCCGTGCAGGACGTGGCGGCCACGCCGGACGTTGCGGCAAACGCGATTGCCGCGCTGTTCGGTGACTTCAAGCAGACCTACACCGTGTACGACCGCAAGGGCGTGCGTGTGCTGCGCGACCCGTACACCAACAAGCCCTACGTCATGTTCTACACGACCAAGCGTGTGGGCGGCGGTGTGCACAACCCGGAGCCGATGCGCGCCCTCAAGATCGCGGCTGCGGCCTGATCACCCACCCGTCGGGCGGCCTCGCGCCGCCCGGCTTCAATCCCGTGTTCGAGGAGCCGCAATGGCAAAGTTCATCAAGCCCTTCCGTGGGGTTCCGGAAGGCCAGATCTATCCCATCCAGTTCACTGCCGGCGATGACTGTCCGCCCGAGCTGGAGGCCGGTGCACTGTCGGTGGGCGCGCTGAGCCTGATCGCTGACGCCCCGCCGCCGCTGACGCTGTTGGGGTCCAGCCTGCAGCCGTCGCGTTTTGAGTTCGCCGACGGAAGCGAACTGTCGCTCGGCGATGTGGTCAGCAAGGCGCATGCGGCTTCGGGCCTGACGGTTGAAGCCTGGAACGAGCAGAGCGAAGAAGCCCGCGAGATGGCAATCGCTGAGACGGTGCAGGGCCTGATTGCCGAGACCGACGAGACCGCCAACAAGCAGCAGGCAGGCGGCGACAAGGCGGCCCTGATCGTCCAGCTGGAGGCGGCAGGGATTCCGTTCGATAAGCGCTGGGGTGCCGAAAAGCTGGCCGCAGCACTGGCCGAAGGGAAGAAGGACTGACATGCCCATCGTCTCGCTCGCACAGGCCCGCTCGCATGTGCGAGTCGAGGCCGACTACCCCGAAGAGCAGTTGCAGGCTGCGGTTTGCGGTGCTGTGGACGCAGCGCAGGCATACCTCAATCGTAGGATCTACGAGAGCTCGGACACGCTGGCTCAGGCGCGAGCCGGCTACCCAGCGGCGGTAAGGGCAGCGGCAATAGCGCGTGACCAGGCGCTGGCTGACGCAGTGTTCATCGAGAACCGAGAGGAGCGAACCGCGGCGATCCGCCTTGCCAACGTTGCTTTCGGCGAGGCCAGTGCAGAGGCGGAGGCCTGCATCCATGGCGTGGTCGTCAATCCCAGCATCGTCACGGCCGTACTGCTGACGATTGGTCATCTCTACGCGAACCGCTCCGACGTGGTTGTGGGCGCCCAAGCGGTAGAGCTTCCCAACGGCGCCAAGAGCCTCCTGCGCCCATATCGAAGGGTGATGATGCCATGACGCTTCAGGACGGCGATCTGCAGAATCGCATCCGCTTCGAGCGGAAGACCCCTGTGCGCGATCCGCTTGGCGGCCAAGACAAGCCGGTATGGGCTGAGGTTGTGTCCGTGTGGGCCAAGGCCACCAACAACCTTGCGGCCACCACCGAGGCTGTGGCTGCCGGCGCCGACCGCTACCGCGAGCAAGTCAGGTTCGATATTCGCCCGCGGCAAGTCGACCCTCAATGGCGGATCGTGTTCCGTGGTCGCGTGTTCGATATCAAGAGCATCGCGCCCAGTAACGACCGTAGCGAGATGGCAATCATCGCCGTAGCGGGGTTGACCAATGGCTGAGCAGGTATCGATTCAAGGCTTGGCCGGCTTGCTGCGATCGCTGCGGGAGGCGCCCAGGGCAGTGCAGGGAAGTGCGGTCCGAGCTGGTATGCGCAAGGGCGGCAATGTGATCCGGGACGATGCGAGGCGCCGTGCGCCGAAGGCGTCGGGGTTCTTGGCCAGCCAGATCATCACGCGACGAGCCAACGCGCAAAGCAGGTCCCGCGCAGGCGTGGGCAAGGACGGAGAGTACTTCACGGTGGGGGTAAAGTCCGGCCGCCGCCGCAAGTACGCCAACACCAAGCGCAACAAGCAACGAGGCCGGGCAGGGAAATCCTACGTTGACCGCGGCTGGGCCTACTACTGGCGGTTCCTCGAGTTCGGCACGAAGAAGCAGCGGGCTTCGCCGTTCTTGACTCCTGCCGGCGAAGCGAAGGGGCCCGAGGCGGCGCAGGTGATCATCGATGAGACCCGTGCTGCGCTCGACAAGCAGCTGAGGAAGGAGGGCTGGCGATGATGGTTCCCCTGATCCAATCGCTGCTGGAAGACGATGCGACGGTCCGGCAGGTGCTCGGCGACCCCGCCCGCTTGTTCCTGGGCAGCGCGCCCCAGGACACGCCGCTCCCGTACGCGACGTGGGAAGTTGTCGGTGGCTCGCCCACCGCGATGCTTTCTGAGCCGCCGCCGGCGGACGGCTGGCGGGTCCGCTTGACCGTTTGGGGCGAGAGCCTCAGCCAGGCCAACGGCGTTGCCGTCGCCATCCGGGATGTGATCGAGCGCGTGGGCAGCATCGAGTCGCACAACCCCACGCCCGACAGCGATGACACCGACGCAATGGGCATTTCATTCGACGTGCGGCTGCTGCAGCTGCGCTGATCCAGACAACGGCAATCCACCGGCCCCGCAAGGGGCTTTTTTCATGCCCGGCGACGGGCACAACGCAAGGAAACCCTTATGGGACAGGTACTCAAGTCGAAGCACACCCAGCTGTTCATCGCCATCGGCGCGGCGGAGGTCATCAAGGTGACCCGTGTCCGTTCGGTCGGCTTCCCTGATGGCCAAGCGTCGGAAATCGATATCTCGGACTTCGATGACGACTGGGATCAGTTCGTCGCTGGCCGCAAGGCGACCGGCAGCACGAGCATCGAGGTGATCTATGACTCCGTCGATTCCGAGGCGCTGGAGGAACTGCACCGCACTGGCGCGGTGGTCAACTTCCTGGTCACCGCGCCGGCCAGCGAAACGGCGGGCGCGGCCAAGCCGGTGGCGGTCGATGGTGTCATCACCCCGCCGACGACGGTTGTGTCGAAGCAGTTCAACGGCTTCGTGCAGAACTTCGCGGTGACGGTGGCCGACAACGATGTGTGGAAGGCCACGCTGACCATCCGTGGCTCCGGCGCAGTCGAAACGCACCGCCCGACGCCCTGACCGCAACAACGGCGCTCTCTCTTTCGGCCCGCTTCGGTGGGCCTTCTCTTTGGCAGGGCGCGCGGATCCTCCGCGTGTTAGCCGTGCGCGGCCCGCGCGCCCTGTCGCCATTCAAGGAAACGGCCAATGAGCAAGACCAACGACACTCCCGAAAACCAGCCGCAGCAGCGCTTGAGCATCCTGCAGTCGTTCACCAGCCTGGGCATGTTCGCTTCGAAGGATGTGCACGCCGACACGATCACCCTGCCCAATGGTGATAAGGCGCAGTTCCACGTGCGCGAGCTGCCGGATGTGGAGTTCCGCAAGCTGTGGAGTGAAGGCGACCGCGCCAAGCTGATCGCGGCGGCCATCTGCGACGAAGACGGCAAGCCCGTGATGAACGTGACCCAGGCCGCACAGCTGAAACCGCTGGTGGCGGCAGAGCTGCAGCGCGTTGCCATGAAGCATTCTGGCTTCGGCGAAGAGGCCGCTCAGGCCCAGGTCGACGCGGGAAACGACTAAGGCAGCGTGGCGAGGACTGGTTCTGGAAGGTCCTCGCCGGCCACCTGCACCGGCCGGTGTCGGAACTGCGGGCGACAATGTCGCGTCGCGAGTTCCTGGAATGGTGGGAGTTCCACAAGCGCAACCCCATCGACCCGGTCAGCCTGCACCTGAAGCCCGCTGCCTTCATCGCCTACATCACCGCTGCACACAGCCAAGGCGGCACCAAGCGTGGCATGCAGCACTACCTGGACGCCCTTGCGCCACGATCCGACGAGGACGAGGCAGAGGACTGGTTTGATTCTCTTGGATGACCCATGGCCGACACCTTCGGGCGCTTCGCTGCGCTTCCCATCGGACCGTTGCTCGCCGCCCGAGATGGGGGGCTCACCCTCGCAACGACGGCCGCGGCCGATCTCAACCGGTGCGCGCGATCAGACTTCGCTCTGATTGCCGGCGTTGTGGGCGTTGAATTCGCCTTGTGGGGCGATGACGACCTTTCCGCTGTGGTCGGGTTCGTCACGCCGGCTGCGCCACTGAACCAGGCACCGGGCACAAACGGGGAGGGCATCGGCTGGGAGCTGGCAACAGGCCGGCTGATCCAAGGCATCGGCGCCATCGCCACGGGCCTCCCGCTGGTGCAGCACGGCGATATCGTCGGGATGCGGGTGTCCTTCGGGAGCCCGTCCCGGCTGCACCTCTATCTCAACGGCTCGCTGGTCCACCAGCGCGACCTGCTGCTGGCCGGTCCGCTGCACTTTGCTGCATCCCTGGCTGCAACCAAGGCCGGCGGGCTGTGCCTGGCGGTGAACGCAGGACAGTGGGGGGCGAGGAGCGATGCGGCGGTCGCGGGGTGGAGGCTGGATCAGGCCCAGCCCACGGCGACACGGCTGGCCGATGCCGACTGGCTTTCTGCGCCTGGCGATAGCCCGGCAAACGCCCGCTATGAAGGGTTGGTCGCAGAGGGCGTGAACCTGGTGCAGGAACTGAGTTTCTGGCCGTGGGGCGGCGACCCCGTCTCGCAATCGGCAGCGGCAGAGTGCGTCGTGGCAGATGCCGAGGGCATGCTTGATGGGCTCGCGCTCTCAGGCGGCTCCGGTGCCTCGGTCCAGATCCTGATGGTTGACGAGACCGCCATGCTCGCCGATGCGGTTCCGGTGTTTCGTTGTGCCATCGACCAGATCGAGATCAACGACGACGGCAGCAAGAGCCTCCACCTGCGGGACGCGCACGACTATCTGGCCCAGCCCATCAACCGTGGCGTATTCCTGCCCAATGTCGCGTCACTGGCATGGAAGCCGCAGCCTGTAGTGATCGGCGCCGTCGCTAGCGTGCCGGCTGCCGGCGGCAATTCGGATGCCACCTCCATGTTCCTGGCCGATGGCCCGGTCTATGTCGATGCGGTCATGGACCGCGGCGACCTGATGGAGCCGGGGACGTTTGAAGTTGCGCCGGATCACCAGCAGCTGCTGATGAAGTCTCCACCGGTGATGCCCGTGGTGGTGGACCTGTCCAGCGTGGGTGCCGGCATGGCGCCCGCAACGCTGTCTGTGGCCGTCGCCGAGATCATGGGGCGTCTGGGCATGGGGGCGTGGTCGGCAGCGGACTGTGCGGCCGTGGACGCGGCCTCGGGTTACGCCGGGGTCGGGTACTACGCAGGAACCTCGATCACGGGCCGCGACGCGCTCAACGCGATCCTGCCCAGCTATGGAGCCGGGTGCTACCAGGATGCGACGGGGGTGCTGCGGTTCGTCCGGGTAGTGGCGCCGGAGAGCTACGAGGGCCTGCCGGCGTTCGAGCTTACCGACGACCATATGGCCAGCGACTTGGTGGGCGTACCGGATGAAGCGCCCAACCTGACCCGCCGCATGGCGTACAGGCCGAATGCCCAGGCCTTGGGTGCGTCGGACCTGGTCACAGACGTGGTCGACGTTCCGCAGGCGCGGCGTGATGAGCTGACTGCCTTGTATCGCGGCCAGGTGTTCGCGGCTGGGCCGCTGGACGCTCACTACCGCCGAGCCGAGGCGGCAGATCCCGTGATCTCGCTGTTCTGGCGAGCCGCCGACGCTCAGGCCGAAATCGACCGGGTGGTAGCCATCTACCAGCGGCAGCGCTTCTTCTACCAGGTAACCGTCCGCGGTGATCAGCAGCTTGCGCCGCTGCCCGGGCAGATCGGCCGGTTGTACTACGGCCGGTACGGCCTGGCCGACGGCAAACCGGTGCTGGTGCGCCGAGTTGAGAGAAACCCAGCCACGGGTGATGTGGTGCTGACCTTGTGGGGGTGAGAGAGTGCTTATCGGATATGGAATGCCGGCAGCGGTGACCGTGACGCTGGCCGGTGGAACATGGCTCAGCAGCGATCAGGGCGCCGCGCTGTTCGACGGCAAGCCGGGGCGCGCCAGCCGGATTCGACGGACGGGGGCCCTGTCCGTCACTGTGACGCTTGCCCAGGCTGTCGTGCCGGGAATAGTGGCGGTGCTGGGGCTGAACGTCCCGGCGGGCGTGGCGGTGCGCGCTGCGGGCGCCCTTGGCACAACCACGCGGCTCCCTGACGGAAGCGTGTGCGCATGGCTCTTTCCGCAGGCTTCGATGCCCGTTGCAACTGTGTCCGTGGAAATCGACACCACCGTGACCAACGTCGATATCGGCGAGATTGCCATCTTCCAAGCCGTGGACGTGGGTATCAGCGACGGCTGGGGTGTTGCCACGATCGACACCAGTACCCACACCAGGACGAAGGGCGGGCAGGTCAATACCGTGCCTGGCGCGCTCTACCGCAGGCTGACCTGCAACCTGTCCGGCCGGGCCACGGACGTTGTGCGCGGCGGCGGCTTGAACGGAACGGACTGGGAGACGATCGGCGCGGCGCTGGCTGGCCGTCGCCGCTCCTGCGTTGTGCCGCAGTACCGGGATATGGCGACCAAGGCATTTGATCCGCAGCTCGCGGCACGGTCTGCGCTCTACGGCTACCCGACGCAGTTGCCCACTTCCGAGAACATTAGCCGGCAGTACTTCTCGGGGTACATCGAGTTTGAGGAGGTTCCGGCATAGCCGTTTGTTGGGACCGAGGGAGAGTGCGAGAATCCGCAGGGAACACTGATGCGAGGATCGCAATGAGAAACCCAATGGCCCTTGCAACGGCCACCATCTTGCTGGCCTCCGGGATGCTCGTCGTGTCATGCGGCGGGATTTCGCCCGAGCAGCGTGCTTTCCGCGAGGCGAGCAAGAACTGTCAGCAATGGATCAAGGAGTCTGTCAAGAATCCATCATCTGCGAAGATCCCTGATCCAACTTCAGTCGGCCAGGCGAACGGTCAGATTGTCGTCCAGTGGACGCATGGAGATGGGTTAACGCTCATGAACGGATTCGGAGCAAACATCGACGCCAATGCGCGATGCACTATGTCACTGGATGGTCACTTCCTGAAGGAGCTGATGATCAATGACGAAGTGATTCGAAGACCCGCAAGCGAATGATCGATTGCTACTAGGAGCCGCCCACAAGGGCGGTTTTTTTTATCTCGGCCCGCCATGTGCGGGCTTTTTTTATGGACGACGGGATGAGCCTTTACACCCTTACCGTAGACCTGCTGCTGAAGTCCGGCTCCTTCGAACGAGACAGTGGGAAGGCCGCGCGTGTAGTTAAGCGCGACATGGAGTCCATTCAGTCGTCCATGTCGGAAGCTACCCGTCGTGGTGCCGATGAGGTCTCTGCGGGCTTTCGCCGTGTGGCGTTTGAAGCCGTAGGAATGACTTCGGCGCTGGCCGCTGTAAAGGCAGTTATCGGCAAAGCTGACGAATGGACCAACCTGAACAACCGACTTCGCCTGGTGACCAAGGACCAGGCGTCATTCGTTGCAGCGCAACAAGACGTTATCCAAGTCGCGAAAGCAACACGTCAGCCGTTGGGGGCAACTGCCGAGCTCTGCCAGCGCATCGCAATGAACCAGGACGCGCTGGGGCTGTCCGGCGCTGGCTTGGCGCGCGTCGTTGAGACGATCAGCAAGACACTTGTTATCAGTGGCAGCAGCGCCTCTGCTGCGGAGGGGGCTCTAGTTCAACTTGGCCAGGCGTTCGCATCTGGCGCATTGCGCGGCGAGGAGCTGAACTCGGTCCTGGAAGGCGCCCCAGCTCTCGCCCAGGAAATCGCCAGGGGGCTGAACGTCCCAATGGGCAAACTGCGCGAACTGGGGCAGGCTGGGAAGCTGACTGCGGATCAGGTCATTAATGCCCTTCAGCGCCAGGCGGGCGCCGTTGACGAAGCGTTCGGAAAGATGGACGCGACCGTGGGGCAGTCGCTGACGCTGCTCAATACCAACCTTTCGGAGATGATCGGCCGCGCGGATGACGCCACTGGCGCGTCCCAGGCTCTTGCTGCAGGCATTGGCATCCTCGGAAATAATCTCCAGACGGTAGCCGTTGCGTCCGCCGCACTTGCCTCTGGCCCCCTGGTGAAGGCGCTTCTCGCGCGAGTCGCGGCCGCCAACGCGGCGATGATCGCGGACAAGGCAGCTGCGGCTCAGAATCTTGCTGCTGCTCAGCAGCTTGAATTGCGCGCGCGGGCGGCCATGCTCGATGCGCAGGCCGAAGTCCGCCGAATGGAGGTAATCGGCGGCAGCGTATCTGTCAGCTCCAAGGCTGCAGCCGCGACGCTCGAGCACCGGCAGGCAACGCTGCTGCTCGCCCAGGCGCAGACCCAGTCGGCGGCTGCAAGCGCAAGCTGGGCCGCGAGGGCGGGAGCGTCCACCTTGGCAATGCTGGGTGGTCCTGCCGGCATCGTCACGATGCTGGCAACCGCTGCCGCTGGCTGGCTGATCTTCCGGGACAACACCAACACCGCTGCTGCAGCGTTGATCGACTTTGGTGGCGCTGCTGATACGGCCATCGAGAAATTCCGGGAGCTTAATCGACAGCAGCAGGCCGGCGAGATCCTGCGCTTGCAGAAGGAGATTGACGCCAACTATCGGACCATCACCGATTCGATCACCGAGATGGTGGCCGCCGCCACCAACTTTTCCACCGTCGCTCAAGCCTCTGATTTCATCAAGGAAACGGAGCGGCTGGACGCAGCGTTCAAGACAGGCAAGATTTCTGCCGATGACTTCGCTAGCGGGCTGGATGCCGCCTGGAAGGCAATGATCGACGGCTCGCCTGCCGCAGCCGCGGTGGCAAAGAGCCTGACGGAGGAAACCGCCGCCGCGGCCACCGCTGGCCGGGAGGTAGATCGTAAGCGGGCGATCTTGGAGGCGTTCACCGGGAGCAGCACCCAGGCCAAGAGCGCGACCGACGCCCTGTCGGGTTCGTTCAACGTTCTGGGCGATTCGGCCGGGGCTGCCGGCAAGCGCATCGCATCGGCGATGCAGTCGCTGCCTGGCCAGCTCGCGCGCGTAGGCAAGAGCGCGGGCGAAGTCGCAAAGCTGGATGTGTCCGACTGGTTCAAGGAAGCCCAGGCCGGCGGCGTGGACTTCTCCAAGCGCGACGACCCGAAGGTAAAGCAGTACATCGAACAGGGCGCGCAGTACATCCGGTTGCAGACCGAGCTGGCCGCCGCGCAGAAGAACTTCACCGAATCGCGTAAGGGTTCGGCTGCTGCTGAGCGTGCAGGCGCCAAGGACCGCAAGGCCGACGCGGAGGCGACCAAGCGTTACAACGAGCAGGCGGCGATGGCCGCCGCGACGATGGCTGGGCCGCTGGCTGAAGCCACCGAGCGCCAGAAGCAACTGGAGGACAAGCTCAAGGAGGCACTGAAGGAGGGGCGCATCGAGCGCGCGGCGTACAACACCCTGGTGCTGGAGTCGCAGAAGGCGCTGGAACTCTCAAGTGCTGAGGTCAACAAGGCACTGTCCAGCCCCGAAGCGCTGCTGGCGACCATGGACGCAGAGGTGGCCATGCTGGGCAAGGTCGGCCGCGCTCGCGAGCTGTCGCGCCGGCAGATGATGAACGAGCGCGACATGCGGCAGGAGCTGCAGAAGGCCGTGGAGGCCGCCGGGGGCAAGGAAGCACTCGCCCTTGCGAAGGGCGCGGAAAGCTATGAGGCCTACGAACGGTCAATGCTTGCCGCTGCCGACGCGTCCGCTGCGCTGTCGATCCAGGTGGAGGAAGCAGCGGCCAATGCCGAGGCTTGGGCGAATGTGGTCCTGGACGGCGTGGATGGTGTTGCCGATGCAATGGCCGATTTCGTGGCCAGTGGCTTGCGCGATTTCAACGGTCTGTGGGACGACCTGAAGGACGTAGCCAAGCAGGGACTGCGGGACATTGCCCGGGAGCTGCTGCAGCAGAAGCTGGTGATCCCCATCCAGACGAAGATCATGGAGGGGATCAGCGGCTGGGGCGGGCAGGGTGGTGGCTTCAGCCTGGACAGCCTCATGGGTCTATTCGGCGGCAACGGATCGGCCGCCGGTGGCAAGAACCTGAGCAACATCGCCGGCCTGCTGTCGAAGGGGCAGGGGTTGTTCAGCGCTGGCGCCGGTGCGGCTGGCGGTGGCATCAGCGCGGGGAGCCTCGCAGGGTTCGGCAACAACGTCGCAGCCTTTGCCGGTGGCGGCGCCTCTGCAGCGGGCGGAACCGCGGCAGCGGGTGCTGGTGCCGCTTCGACTGCTGCGGCAGCGGTGCCGATCATCGGCTGGATCGTTGCCGGCATGATGAAGAACGCCGAGTTGTTCGATCAGGGCTGGGACATTGCCAACGGCGAAAGCTGGGCCGGCAAGATCGCCACGGCCGGCGCCGTCGGACTGGCGGATAAGGGCTTCCGCGGCCTGGGCTTCAACGACAAGACGGCGTCCATCCTGTCGGGTTCCAGCATCCACGCCAAGTTGTTCGGCCGCAGCGCGCCCAAGGTGACCGGTCAGGGCATCACAGGCGATTACGGGTTCGGTGGCTTCAACGGTCAGTCCTATGCCGATATCAAGGCCAAGGGCGGCCTGTTCCGCTCGGACAAGAAGTGGACGCAGTACGGGGCGCTGGATCCGGGCATCGATCGCACTTTCGACATGGCGGCTCGCCAGGTGCGTGGCGCGGCCACTGACCTGGCCAAGCAGCTGGGCGTGGATCTCTCCGGCCAGCTGGCCGGGGTGAAGGTGTCGCTGGGCAAGCTGCAGCTGTCGGCGGATTCGGCAGAAGCGAAGTCGCAGCTGGAGGCCTATTTGGCCGACATGACGGATCGCCTGTTTACCGAGGCAGTGCGGGCGGCAGGGTTCGGGGGCCAGCTGGATGGCTACTTCGAAGCGTCGGATGTGTTCTCGGCCCTCAGTGCTTCCATTGCACTGGCCGTGGGCAATGCCGACGAGCTGGGCCGCGCCCTCAGCGGCATGGAGGTGGAGAAGGTCAACAAGGCCGTTGATTACTTCCAGGACCTGGCCAGCGTCGCCGGCACCGACTTGGCCACGCAGGTGCAGAAGGTGACGGGGCTGCTGGGCAACTACGCCACGCTGATGGCAGACGTTTCCACGCAGCTGATGACCGGCGACCTGTCGAGCTACCAGCAGCAGGCGCTGACCATTGAGCGCACCTACCGCCAGCAGGTGAAGTCGGCCAACGATTACGCCAAGGCGCTGGGCCTGTCCGGTGCGCGCGCTGAGGACTTGGCCAAGATCGAAGCCCTGCGGGCCATGAACATGGGCAAGTTGCAGGCGCAGATCGACAAGGACAAAAAGGCCATGCAGTACGGCCTGTCGATCAGTGACCTGTCGCCGCTGACGGATCAGGAGAAGCTGGGCGAGGCGATGAAGGAGCTGCAGCGGGCGGTGGCCGGTGGCGACACAAGCGCCGCGCAGTCGGCGGCCCAGGCGGCGCTGGGCTTCGGTCGGAACCTCTATGCCAGCGGTAAGGACTACAACGGCCTGTATGACCAGGTAACCGGCCTTATCGACGGCATGAAGGTGGGCGACCTGGGCAAGGAGGACGGCACGAGCATGGGCCAACTGGCCGATGCAATCGAAGCGCTGCCGGACAACTTCAGCCGGGCCGTGTTCGACCTGGTGGTGAACAAGGACGCGCAATCGCAGACCACCACAGCAGTGCAGCAGGGCAATGCGCTGCTCACCGAGCAGAACCAGCTGCTGCGGGATCTGCTTGCCACCACCACCCAAGGCGTCCGCACGTCCAGCAGCAGCGCGCTGCGCAACTCTCTCAACGCTGTATACGCGAGGTAATCCGCAATGCTGGCAAGGAAACTCACGCTGGTTGAAATCGGCGTGGGCGCGCTGCCGTCCCCGTCTCCGGCGGCACCGCGCTACTCGACCTGGTTCCCGGTGGCCTATCGGCCGCCGGAGGTGCCGCCGGTGGACGGGGTTGTCCCCAACCCCGTGGCCGATGGTGTGCTGATCGAATGGAACCCGGTCGACCAGGCCGGGGTGATCTACGTGATCGAACGCGGGCCGAGCCCGCAGGGGCCTTGGACGGAGATTTACCGCACCGTCGAAACCCGCTACCTCTACAGCGACGGCAGCGGCACGAAGTGGTGGTTTCGGATCACCCCGACAGTGCGCGGCAAGCCGGGCTCGGGTTCGGTGGTGGAGGCTACGCCATCGCCGACCACGAGCGACCTGATCGAGCAGCAGCAGCGGTTGACCAAGGAGATTGCCGACCGCATCGAGGCGGATGCAATGGAGGCCGCCGCCCGGGCCGATGGCCTGGCCGACGCTGCGCGCGATCTGATGGCCGAGGCAGCGCTGCGGCAGCAGGGCGTATCGGACGCCATGGAAGCAATCACCCAGGAGGCGCAACACCGAGCAGACGGCGACCTCAACGAGCGACTGGCGCGCGAGGCCGCCATCACGTTGGAGGCCGAGACCCGACAGAGCGACGTTGAATCGCTGTCGCGCGCGCTGTCGGAGATCGTGGCCGGCAGCGGCACGCAGTTCGATAGCCGGAAAATCTGGTACTTCGACACGACGGCCGAGGGCTGGACCGGCAACGGGTCCGATCCCACTGTGATCGACGGCTGGCTGCGGCCGGCCAATGGCACCGAGGCGCCATGGGTGCAGTCGCCGCCGGCGCTGGAGATCGACGGCAGCGCCTATCGCTTCGCCAAGCTGCGTGTAAAGCGAGTAGGCACGCCGGTGTGGAATGGCTACCTGCAGTGGATCACGGCCGAGGACCAGAACTGGGACGTGGACAAGCGGGCGCAGATCCCCCAGCCCCTGTGGGATGACCATGGCGTGGCCACGGTCGACGTGGCGGACATTGCCTGGTGGCCGGGCGAGGTGGATGCGGTCCGCCTGCAGTTCGGCGATGAGCAGGCGGTGGCCAACTACTTCCTGGTGGATTGGGTGGCAATCGGCCGGCCGACACCGGGTGCCGGCGTGGCGCTGGTACAGGAGGAGGCGCGGGCGCGGGTTGCGGGCGATGTTGCCGAGGCCAGCAAGCGGGAGACGTTGGCCGCCCAGCTTCGTGGTGACTATGAAGGGACGGATCTGTCCCAGGTTGCAACCGGCCTGTTTGCGGCCGAGCGGGACGCGCGCGTAAGTGCCGATGAGGCCTCGGCAACGGCTATCGAGATCCTGCAGGCGCGCATGCCGATGGGTGATGGGCCGCTGGCCACCGAGGCGAGCGTAACGGAGGAGCGCCAGGCGCGCGCTGATGGTGATAGCGCCAACGCTGAGGCCATCGGCCGGGTATCGGCGAGGATGCCCGCAGGAGACGGCGCCGTGGCTTCTGCGGAGGCGCTGGATGCCGTCTCCGCGCGGGTGGAGGACACAGAGGACGGTGTCCGGGCTGTCGGCGACAGAACGTCATCGCTCGAAGCCCAGATGACGTACAAGCACGCCGGCGACCGCGACTGGAATGCGGGAGACCGGAAGGTATACGCGGGCGTCAAGACCTGGCAGTCGGTCATCGCGCAAGGCGATAGGGCCAATGCCAAGCAGGTGGAATCGGTGCGCGCCGAGTTGGGCGAATTCGAGGCCAGTGCAACCAGGTCAATCGAGGTCATCGCCACCGAGCAGGCGGCCCAGGCGGTACAGGTCCAGCACCTCGGGGTCGAGCTGGATGGCAAGGCCTCAGCCGATTACGTCGAGGAGATCAGCGCCAGGGTCGAGGTGACCGAGCAGGGCATCGAAGCGGTCACCGGCCAGCTGACTTCAGTCAAGGCCGAGGTGGACGGCAAGGCCAGCGCACAAGTAGTTCAAGGCATGGAAGCCAGGGTGGTGCAGACCGAGGGTGGTCTGGCGCAAGTGATGGCCAAGGCGTTCCTGCACCTGATCGCGGACGCCGGCGGTGGTCCGCTGGTGGGCGGCATGGAGCTGGGCAACGACGGCAATGTGGTCAGTCTGCGATTCCTGACCAACAGCATGGAGATCGTCGCGCCCAATGGCGCCTCCGAAGGCATGGAGTGGCGCAACGGCTACCTGCGCGTCTGGAAGGGGGCGGCGCAGCGAATCATCGGCCCTGGCTTCGGTGCCAACGGTGACAACCTGATCGACTACTTCGGCCCGAACGTTGGCGCCGCCGCCGCATCGAAGACCAACGCCATGATGTGGATGGACGCGAACGGCAGTGCCTACTTCGGCGGCCAGTTGTCGGCCGGCATTTTGCGCAACGCGGTTCAGACCACGACCACGCAGACCATCGGTACTGAGCTGGTCAACGGTCCATTCGCAACCAACGGCCGCGTGCGCACGGTGACTGTCAGTTTCACCCGGCGTCATGAGCGGGTTCAGACCACGCTGGGGCCGTCGGGCTTCGTGGCCGGAGCCGGGCAGAACACGGCACGCGTCGATATCTACCGCAAGATCGGCAACAACGCCGAAACGCTGTGGCAGGTGCTGAACGTTGGGGGCTCGGTGAACATCATGAACGAGCCGGATGGGGCTGATCGCGCTGTGTCCAACTGGGGTGGTTCGTTCACCGTCAATGACACCAGCCCCAGCTCGGAAACGATGCAGTACCGCGCCGTTATCTCCGGGTTCACCGCCCAGGACGTGACCCACACATCCGGCACCTTCCAGCAGCAAACCATCACTCAAAGTCTCGCGGTGATCTCGGTCGAGAACTGAAACAGCCCATTGCGCAGGCCGGCGGGTCCGGCCTGCTTTGCCGTGGGCAATTCCAACAGGAAACACACATGCCGCAGAAAATCATCGATCAAACGACCATCCAGCCAGATGGTAGTCCAGGCGACGACGCCTTTACCGCGTTCGCGATCTGCAACGACAACTTTGAGGATACCGAGGCACGCCTGGTGTTGCTGGAGTCCGGCGGCGGGGAGATAGGCGGGCGCCTGGACGACGAAATCGCCGCGCGCACAGCAGCAGATGCCGCACTCGGTGCCCGCATTGATGCAGACCATTCCCTTATCACGCAGGAAACCGCTGATCGCATCGCGGCAGTGCAGGCTGAGACAACAGCGCGTACCAATGCTGATACTGCGCTGTCGGCGCGCATCCTCGGCAAGAATCGCATCATCAATGGCAACTTCGACATTTACCAGCGCGGCAACCCTGGCACCATCACCAATACCGCTGCATACACGGCTGACCGCTGGATCTGTTCGTCGGCAGGCGCCGGGGTTACAAGCAATTGGGGACTCGGCGGGACCACCCCGGGTGAGATCCCTGATTCCGTTCGATTCCTCGGCTTCAATGTGGTGTCGGGCGTCACGTCAGCGTGGGTGGGCCAATGGATTGAAGGGGTGCATACGTTCGCAGGCGAAAAGGCCACGGTATCTTTTTGGATGCGTAGTGGTGTGGCTGGCAAGAAAGTGGGTCTGCTGATCCAACAGCATTTTGGCGTTGGCGGTTCTACGATGGTCGAGGTGCAAGCTAGCTCCGTCATCACCCTCACGACGAAGTTCACAAAGTACACGGTCACCTTTGACGTGCCTTCAATTGCCGGTAAGTCTGTGGGTGGCAACAACGCTTTGCTGCTGACGTTCTTCTACGCTGATGACAGGCCCGCTCTGTTTGGCGGTCAGCTTGTCGGACAAACCGGACTGTTTGAATTGGCGCAGGTGCAAATGGAAAAAGGTGACAAGGCGACCGATTTTGAATGGCGTCCAGTAGGGCACGAACTGCAACTGTGTCAGCGTTACTATTGCAAGTCTTACGCTTTGCCGACCAAGGCAGGAACGCCCAACAGCGACTCGGGACGGATTGCTACGGGGCTTCAAATCAGCGGGACCAACTCGCCAAGTTTTAGCGCATATGCGTTGCGATTCCCGGTTGGCATGCGAACGTCTCCGGCTGTCACCGTGTATGGCGCTGTATCCGGCAACCCGAACAAGGTCACAATGTCAGACAACGCAGACAGCAGCGGCGTGCCCACTGTTCGTGGGTTGAGTGAGGGCGGCTGCGAAATCAATTGGGTGAACAACCCTGGCACGTTCGGCGGCTGGTTCCACTTCACTGCAGACGCGGAGATCTAACGTGTACCAACTGACCGAAAATCCTGACGTGATCTTGTGCGTTGACACGGGTGCAAACATCCCGCGCGGCCACTGGATGTGGGTCGACTACCAGCGCTGGCTGGACGATGGCAACACGCCGCTGCCGTTGGTGCCGCTCAAGTCGCTGACCGAAGTCAAAGAGGATCTGCTGGCGGCTGCCACTGCAGAACGCTGGAACCGCGAGACTGGCGGTATCGTTCTGGGCGGCGTGCAGGTTGGCACCACGCTTGACGACCAGAACCGCCTGAGCGGCGTTCTGTCGGCCATCCAGCTGGGTGGGCTGGAATCGGTGGACTTCAAGGCGCAAAGCGGCTGGGTGCAGCTGACGGCGGCCGAACTGCAAGGTATCGCTCTGGCGATCAGCGCCCACGTGCAGGCCTGCTTCACCGCCGAGCGCGCGCACCATGAGGCAATCGAGCAGCTGCAGACGCAGGCTGACGTGGACGCCTACGACGTGATGGCGGGCTGGCCGCCGGGATCCGGCCTCGGACACGAAAGCCCCCCTGTCGCTGGATTGGGCACGGACTGACTCCTGCCGCACCCATCACGCTGCCACAACGCGGCCTGCGGCCAGATTGCGGCCATGTGCTATTCCGCCCAGATCGAAGCCGCCTACCAGAAGCTGGTCCGCATGACCGGCGCCACCGTGTCGCTGCAGGAGTTCGCCGCGCTCTACGCGCACGACCCGGGCAAGAAGCGGCCTAAGACCCCGAAGGCGATGGATGATGCGTTCCGCGCCGGCACTAGCGCGGCAGAGCGGGCGGTGTGGGCAGAGATCCAGCAGTGGAACCAGGCCGAAGCCGCCATCCTTGAGCAGGAGCTTTTCGCCAATCGGAAGCGCCTGGCTGATGCGGAGCGATCGCTGCAGGCCAAGGAGACGAAGAAGGCCCGGGAAGACGTGCGCATCGCCGGCAACAAGATCGAACGCGCCATGGGCAAGCTGGGCGACCTGAAGCGGTCCGAAGGCAAGGACCGGGACAGCAGGATCTTCCCTGGCGTGTATGCTCCGGTCATCGTCTCCGAGGGCGGCAAGCTGACGATCAAGCCGATGCGCTATCAGTGCCGCCTGGCGGGGAAGCCGGCCAACTACGATCAGCGCTTCCCGGGCACGTACAACGCCAGGCGCGACAGCCTGGAGAAGTTCTGGGCGCCGGCCTTCGGCCATACCCACGGCTTGATGGTGGTCGACACCTTCTACGAGAACGTTGAGGGGCCGGACGGCAAGAACCAGGTGGTGCAGTTCACCCCGCGCACGCGCGAGCCGATGCTGGTGGCCTGCCTGTGGTCGCATTGGGTGGATCCGGCGGGGAAGGAGCCGGATCTACTGTCGTTCGCGGCCATCACCGACGACCCGGAACCCGAGGTGGCCGCAGCCGGCCACGACCGGACGATCATCAACATCAAGCCCGAGCACGTCGACAGCTGGCTGAACCCGGATTCTGCCGACCTGGCTGCGCTGTACCGGATCTTTGACGACAAGCGGCACCCGTTCTACGAGCACCGGCTGGCCGCCTAGGCGAAACCTGAGCGAGCGTCGCGCGGTTCCCTGATGGCGTTGGCGGGGTAGGGCGGCGATGCTGGTCTCGCCGGATCCGGGGCCGCAGGCCGCTCAACCCGGAGGCGCCTGAGCAGCGCCGTGCCGGCACCAATTTCGCATGGCTTAGACAGAGGGAGCTCGACAGTCTCAGCTAACGAGACTCCTGGATGTTAGTATTGATGCTAATGAAGGCATGTTGCCGCATTCATAGAGTTGGCTTAACGTTCAAGTCTGCGCAACTGCTCAGACACCGGACGTCGCGATGGCCGTACCCAATTGGAACGCAGCAGGGCTTCTGCCTCCTGTCGATCTAAAGGATCCTGTCTCCAACGTGCGCTCGCCCTATCAGGTGAGCGTGTTGGATGTAGTCCATGAGCTAGCAACAACAGCAGAACGTCGATCGATTATCGAAGGCTTTCTGCAGTATCGCGCTGGCTTGCACGCTTTAGGCTTTACTTCTGGATTTCAGTGGGTGAACGGAAGTTTCTGCACGGATGTGGAGACGCTTGAGGGACGTCCGCCAGGCGACATCGACGTGGTCACGTTCTTCTTTTCTCCTCCGACTATGAGTCGCGCCGAGCGCGTTCTGCTTGTGCAGGATAACCCGCAGCTTTTCGTTAACGAGATTGCGAAGGAACATTTCCGATGCGATGCGTACATGGTCGATCTCTCAGTTGCCACACCGGATCGAGTCGCTGATAGAGCTGCCTACTGGTCGAGTGTCTGGGGCCATACGCGCGGCGGAGTCTGGAAAGGATTTTTGCAGATCCCGTTGTCCCCCGAATTCGACGAGCATGCGATAGAGATGCTCAATGTCAACGAGGTGGCCGCGTGAGAGCGTTCGAGCTTGCTTCTCTGAAGAGCGAAATCGAAGAGGTCAACCGACTGCTGCGATCCGTTGATCCGGATGATGTTTTCACGCAAGTCGGATTGGAGCGGCGTCTGGCATCGCTGAGGACCCGGCTTGAGGCCAATCAAGGCAATCACTTCCAGTCGCGTCTTACCTTCAAGGGAGGACCGGTTGTCGGTAGTTACGGGATTTCCGCCTCGTTTGGTGCCAAAGCCATGTCGGCATTCTCAGATGCGGTTTCGGCGGTAGGGGCTTCGCTGAGAGGAGTTCTGGCCGACCACGGCCCACTTCCTGATCGGCCGGATTTTGAGATGCTCATAACGGGAACCGCCGTTGGATCGTTCGGATTTGAGCTTGAGAGCCGAAACCGTGAGCTCGTTGAAGGCGGAACGGTCCAGGAGGCAGTGGACCGAGCTCAAAAGCTCCTCGAGGCATCTTCGGTTGAAGAGGACGATGCACTGGCTGAGGCCGTTGTAGACCTTGATAGGCGCGCTATTGCGAAAGTCCGTGCCTTCGCTGAGGTGTTAATGCAGAGTGGGGCGCTATGCACACTCGCGACCGCACAGCGGACCTTCAGTTTCGGCAGTCACCTTGAGGTCGTTCGCAGCGTTACGCGGCTGGAGGACGACAACATAGCTGAAGAAGAAGATACGCTCGAAGGGGTGCTCATTGGTGTGTTGCCTGTTACGCGATCTTTCGAGTTGCGGTTACCTGATGGCGAAGTTGTCCGAGGTAAGGTCGATCGTTCGGTAGGGGAGCTCGAAACGTTGTTCGGTCAGGGAAATCGCAGGTGCAGCGTTCGCGCGAGAATTACCCGGGTTGGTGATGGCCGCCCGAAGTATCTCTTCATAGGGCGTCCGGAATTTCTCGATGGTCCCGGAATTCTAGGCGGCGGGAGCTGAAAGCCCTAATCGTTAAGGCTTGAAGTGTTAAGAATCGCAGCGTGTGAGACTGCAGGCCGTATTCTTCCGTCCATGTTGCCCTCGCATGGTTACCAAGGCTTCAGTGCCGCCCCGATCCCCTCTGGCTGGGTCCAGACGGGTGAGCGCTGGGCGCTCTGGTACAACGGCCGGGAGACGGCCAGCATCACCCCTGATGGCCGCCCAGGTGTCCGTCTGTGGATGGAAGGCCAGAAGTTCTGGCACGTGAAGGAAGTACGCGCGGCCAACGTCCGGCAGGCGAAGCGCTTCGCCGAGCGCTGGTGCGCCGCCAGGCTCTACCCCGACATGCCTCTGCGTGAAGCCGTCGCCCGGCTGACAGACAGCACCCCGATTCAGCCGCCGCCGCCGATGCCCGGCCTGCCGCCGACCCGCGAGCAGCAGCAACAGGCTCGCCGCCTGGCCGAGGCCGGGACGAGGGAACTGGAGCGGGTCAAGGAAGCGCTCCAGCCGCGCAAGCCGCCGGCGGAGACCAAGCCCAGGGCGAAGGATCCGAAGAAGGCTTGGATCAGGGCAGGAATCGCCCGATTCGTGTAGTCAATTCCGCTCCGCAATCGCCGAAGGAACGTAATTTCCATCGGGGAAACGGCACGCCCTACGCGCCTGATTGCGGAGCGAAAACAGAGCCTATCTCATTGTTTAATAAGGGTGTCCCGCAGAGCTTCCCAAGCTACTGACGAGGGTTCGATTCCCTTCGCCCGCTCCAGCATCCAGACCCCGGAAGCGGCATTGTCGCTTCCGGGGTTTTTCGTTTGCGCACGGCATGCAGATTCAAACAATCCGCATGTCCGGCCGCTGCGGTCTTCGCTAGCGTGTTGCTCTCATTTCAGGGAGTAGGCAGGCATGGATCGCAGGGATGACGTCGTCACCGTGCTGCATCGGATCTTTCTTTCCGCCGGCATCGGCTCGGCCAAACAGGTTGAAGCGGTTCGAGCACTCGGGCGCGCCGGTGGTCCGGAGGCCGCGCGGCTGATCGGGCAGATCTATCAGGAGGCCTTCAGTGGGTCGGCGATCCAGATGGCCTGCATCGCGGCACTGGGCGAAGCGGCGCGCGCTTATCCGCCGGCGCTGCCAGGCTCCGATTGAGCGGGGCGGTCACTGCCGCGCGTGGACCGAACAGCATCATCCAGGCGCAACGCCGCCACGCTATGCTGCGCGCCTGCCGACCGATCCCACTGCGATGAAGCTCGCCATCCTGTCCCGCAACACCCGGCTGTACTCCACCCGTCGGCTGGTCGAGGCCGCGCGCGCGCGCGGCCATACCGTACGCATACTCGATCCCCTGCGCTGCTACATGCGCATCGCCGCGGACGGCTTTTCCATGCACTACAAGGGGCGGCCGATGACCGGCGTGGACGCGGTCATCCCGCGCATCGGTGCTTCGGTCACCCGCTATGGCACCGCCGTGCTGCGCCAGTTCGAATTGATGGGCGCGCGCACGCCCAATCCGTCCGACGCGATCCTGCGCTCGCGCGACAAGCTGCGGGCACACCAGCTGCTGGCCGCCAAGGGCATCGACATGCCGGTCACTGTTTTTGGCGACAACCCGGACGACACCGTCGACCTGTTGTCCATGCTCGGCCCGCCGCCGCATGTGGTGAAGCTCAATGAAGGCACCCAGGGCCGTGGCGTGATCCTCACCGAGAAGGCCAGCGCGTCGCGCGGCATCGTCGAAGCCCTGCGTGGGCTGTATGCCAACTTCCTGATGCAGGAGTTCATCGGCGAGGCCAAGGGCGCCGACCTGCGCTGCTTCGTGGTCGGCGACCAGGTGGTGGCGTCGATGCAGCGCCAGGCTCCGGAAGGGGATTTCCGCTCGAACCTGCATGCCGGCGGTACCGCGGTGGCCTCCAAGGCCAGTCGGGCCGAGCAGCAGGTGGCCGTGCGTTCGGCCAAGGCGCTGGGGCTGGGGGTATGCGGGGTGGACCTGATCCGCTCCGAGCGCGGCCCGCTGGTGCTGGAGGTGAACTCCACTCCCGGCCTGGAAGGGATCGAGGCGGCCTGCGGGGTGGATGTCGCCGCACGCATCATCGAGCATGTCGAGAAAATCAAAAAATCCTGATATTTCAATGATTTGAAATCTGGTTCAGGCGGGATTGGCGGGTTTAACACCGCTTTAATCGCCCCGGGCGTAGCCTTCAACGAACCGCAGCTCTGCCTCTCAGCAGGATCGGTATCGGGATACAACTTCAGGCCCAGGCGGGTGCACCGCCTGGGTCTTTTTTATGCCCGCGCCCCCTGCCAAGGGGCCCTTGTGGGCACGTGGGGACACTCGTAGAGTTGGGCCTTCGTTCCGAAGGATCGGGAGGTTGGCGATGTACCGCACCACGATGATCGTGCTGTTGTTGTGCCTGCCTGGCGTTGCACTGGCCAAGCCGGAAAAGGCGGCTGTGCAGATGGACCGCCAGAGCCCGGTGGCCGAGCAGGTCCGCCAGGTCGAAAAAGCCCTGCAGCAGGGCGATTACAACGAAATCTCCTCCGAGGACCGCAGCCAGGTCCAGCAGGCACTGGCGCGGATCACCCAACGGATGGGCGACCGGCAGACTGTCCAGGAGCTGCCGCCGCAGGTGCAGAATGACGTCTTCAACGATCAGGAGCGGGTCAACAGCATCCTGACGCGCGCCCACGACGACAGTCGCCAGATTTGCTCATACCAGCGCACCACGGGCAGCAACATGCCCAAGAGTCGATGCATGACCGTGGCCGAACGCCGCCGTATCGAAGAGAAGGGCAAGGCCCTGCTCAACGACCAGCGCACCTACAGCAACGTGAACCCGGATTCCAAGCTGTAAGGCTACCTGCACCCTGCCGGCCAGCACTTGCTGGCAGAGCGCGCATCCGCATACAGTCGGCGTTCACCTCAGACAGGGATTCGTTTGTATGAAGCATCCAGTGATATCGGCGGTTCTGGTTTCGGCATTGGCCCTGGTCGCTGCCTCGGCAGGGGCCAAGAGTGCCGAAGAGGTCTTCCTGCCGGGCAAGCCGCTGCTGCAGCAGGTTGAGCGCATCGAGATCGAGCTCAACGATGGCGAAACCTATTCCGAGCTGCGCCAGGAAGAGCGCGGCAAGGTCCGCGAGACTCTGGTTCGCATCCGCGCCGCTGCCGAGCAGTATCCGACCAAGGACGCGATGCCTGAATCGGTACGAACTGAGGTCTTCAACGATCAGCAGGTCGTGAACACCGTTTTGACACAGGCGCGTGAAGATAGTCGTCTAATATGCCGACGTGAGAAGGCCATTGGTTCCAACATGTCGTCCACGCAATGCATGACCGTCGCCGAGCGTGCTCGGCAGAAGGACAAGGCACAGCGCGACATGGGCCAGGCCCAGCGCGTCGGTAAATTCGTCAATTAGAGGTGACAGTGAGAATCCTGGTAATCGAAGACAACAGCGACATTGCGGCCAATCTGGGTGACTACCTGGAGGACCGGGGCCACACCGTGGACTTCGCTGCCGACGGAGTGACCGGATTGCATCTGGCTGTCGTGCATGAGTTCGACGCGATTGTCCTGGATCTCAACCTGCCCGGCATGGACGGTATCGAGGTCTGCCGCAAGCTTCGCAACGAAGCGCGCAAGCAGACCCCGGTGCTGATGTTGACCGCGCGCGATTCGCTGGACAACAAGCTGGCCGGCTTCGATTCCGGTGCCGACGACTACCTGATCAAGCCGTTCGCGCTGCAGGAAGTCGAAGTGCGTCTGAACGCCCTGTCGCGTCGCGGCAAGGGCGTGCAGACCCGCGTGCTGGAAACCGGTGATCTGGAATACAACCTGGATACGCTGGAAGTGCGCCGCCAGGGCAAGCTGCTGCAGCTCAACCCGACCGCACTGAAGATCCTGCAGGCGTTGATGGAAGCGGCCCCGGCCGTGGTCACCCGGCAGGAACTGGAAACCCGTGTCTGGGGAGAAGAGCTGCCGGATTCCGATTCGCTGCGCGTGCACATCCATGGCCTGCGCGCTGTGGTGGACAAGCCCTTTGAAGTGCCGATGATCCAGACCCGCCATGGCATCGGATACCGCATCGCCACGCCGGAAGCCTGATTCTGTGGCAAGCAAGGGGGAGCGCCGGCGCACGCCTTATCGGCGGCGCCTGCGCAGCCGCATCATCGTCTCGTTCGTGTTGTTGGGCTTCTGCCTGACGACACTGTTCGCGTTCGCCACCAACTGGGCCCGCATGCGGGTGGAAAACCAGCTGGTGGAAGACGTGATGAACCGCAACATCAGCGAGTACGTGCGGCGTTACTACGAAAGCCCGGACCGCAACCCCGATCTGCCGGTGCAGCAGATGCGCGCGCGCCTGATCAAGCCGGACAAGTTCGAGGCGCTGCGCGAGGAAGAGCCGGACTGGTACGAGTTCAAGGACGGCCTGTACAACATGGGCGGTGTGGACGAGCGCGGTGAGCGCTATTCCTACAAGCTGGCCGTGCGCAAGACTCCTGATGCCTGGGCGTTCCTGGCCTACGACATGACCGACAGCGTTCGCGGTGGGCAACAGCTCAACCGCGCGCTGTTCCTGTCGGTGCTGGTGTTCAGCCTGCTGTCGCTGGTGCTGGGCTGGTGGTCGGCCTCCAAGGTGATGAAGCCGGTCTCGGATCTGGCCGCACGCCTGCGTGCGTATCGTGGCGGTACCAGTGAGCCCGAGCCGTTGGCGCCGCGCTTCCCCGATGACGAAGTGGGGCAGCTGGCCCAGGCGCTCGATGACTATTCTTCGCGGCTGACCGAAGTGGTGCAGCGCGACCGTGAGTTCAATGCGGACGTCAGCCATGAGCTGCGTACGCCGTTGGCGGTGATCCGTGGCGCTACCGAGCTGCTGCTGACCCGCCCGGGTCTGGACGAGAAGGTGCTGCAGCGCCTGCAGCGCATCCAGCGTGCCGAGCAGCAGTGCAGCGATCTGATCGGCGCGCTGCTGCTGCTGTCGCGCAACGAGCGCGGGCAGGGCAGCAGCAATGTGGCCCGTGTGGCCGAACAGCTGCTGGATGCGCATCGCGCGCAGTTGGGTGGCAAGCCGCTGGAACTGCACCTTGATGGCGAGCGCGATCTGGTCATCGATGCCCCCGAAGCGGCGTTGTCGGTGGCGTTGGGCAATCTGATCGGCAATGCGGTGAAGTACTCGCAGGATGGCGAGGTGCGCGTGCATGTGGGCGCCAACGCCGTGTCGGTAACCGACAGCGGGCCGGGCCTGAGCGAGGAAGATGCCGCCAAGCTGTTCCAGCGTGGCTATCGCGGCACTCACGCCGGTCACTCGCAGGGCGGCGGCATCGGCCTGTCGATCGTCAGCCGCCTGTGTGATCTGTACGGCTGGCAGGTAAGCGTGCGCCCGGGCGGTGCCCGTGGCGTGATCGCCACGCTGACGTTCTCGCCGAAGCCGCTGTAACCCATTCTGGCTGCTGCTTTGGTAGGTGCCGACCTTGGTCGGCACGAATCCATCGGTCACCGATGCCGCTTTGGTAGGTGCCGACCTTGGTCGGCACGAATCCATCCGTCGCCGATGCCGCTTTGGTAGGTGCCGACCTTGGTCGGCACGAATCCATCCGTCGCCAAAATCTCCCACTCGGCGCGAAATGTCGCATGCAACGCCAATGCAGCTTTCGCGAAGAAGCGGCGTCATTGGCCCGGCACGACACCTGCGTGATGCAGTCCGCGCGCTGAGCGTGTCACACCGCACGGTTCCGCAGATGGTTGGCCCACATGGCGTTTTCGCCTCATGACCGCATTGCATGCAGCTGGCGAGATGGCATGGCTGGGGCCATCGCCCTGGCCGGGATTGGCGTCCTGAATAAACCCGACAACTTGAAAGCTCCAGATGCGCTTTGGCCATCATGGAAAATGCACCGCATGCCTTCTGCTTCGGCGGGCGGTGCGTGGGGACTCGCAAGAGTCCGCTGGAGTCTTTTTCCTTGCTTTCGAGTTGTTGGGTCTCCGGTACGCCAACCCGCACCGTCCGCCACCCCGCATCCGCGGGTGGCCTTGCCGTCTGCGAGGAGCATTGCCATGTCTGCACGCACCACCTATCCGAACCTGCGCCGCCTGGTCGGCGAATCCGCCGATCAGTTGCCGGCCGACATCGCCGAACGCATCGAAGACGTGCTGGCCGAACCCAGCGACCTGCTGCCCGCGCTGATGGCACGCATGGATGGCCGCGACAATGCCGATGGCCAGACCCGGCAGGGGGCAGGTCTCACCCCGTCGCAGGCAGTGACCCTGGCCAGCCTCAGCCGCACCCTGGCCGGCCTCAATGCGTTGATCCAGATGCTGCACGCCGCCGAAGCGGCACGGGTGCAGGGCAGCGCAGGCCAGCAGCTGCCGCCGGACGTAGTAGAAGGCCTGTTGCTGGCCACCCGCGAGCTCGCCCGCTACGCCCGCCAGCAGCTGGAGTAGATCCACGCCATGCGTGGATGCTCATCCCCGCACTGCGCGACTGTTCCATGGGTATCCAACAGCGCCGGGCCACGCCCGGCGGTTGTTACCAGATCAGACTGGTAGTCGAGCAAGCACGATGCCCGTCATGCCGCAGGCTCCTATTCGGATCGCGACAGTGTGTCAGTCACCGGCGTGCATGAATCCGTACGTAAGTACGAACTCCTGCGCAGTCTCGTCCCCACCTTCAGCGGCGCGCCTGATCCAGGCACGGGCCTCTGTCCTGGCCTGCTTCACTCCCTTGCCATGGAGCAAAGCAAGGCCGTACTCGTACATCGCCGGGGGATAACCTGCCTCGGCTGCCGATTTGAAGCGGGTGGCCGCGCGCGCAACATCGATTTCCACTGAGTCGCCGAACAGATAGCGCATGCCGAGTTGCAAAATCGCCGGGGCATAGCTCTTCGCGGCTGCGGCGCGGAGCTGACGGATGGAGCGCTCCTCAAACACTTCGGACGTTTCGCCGGATATGCTCAGATGGGCGGCGAGAAAAACAGCCTCGCCACTATCCGAGTCCAAATGGGCGCGGATGTGCTCCAATGCGGCCGTGATCTGGCCGTCATTCAATAGTCTTTCAAAGACTGTTGTCATTTGTGTCAGCAGGTTCATGGCGAGCCGGCGGATATCGTAGGCAAAAGGACGGTTGCCCAAGGATTTCCGGGAAACGTCGACACAAGGGCGAGGCATGTCGAAGCGTAGATCAAAACGTAGGCCAAAACGTAGGCCAAAACGTAGGCCCCTTGTCGTACTTTTCGGTCTGGCCCTCGCCGCCTGCTCGGCTTTGAGCGGTTGGGCAGTGCTGCACTATGAAGTCAGCGAACTGTCCGGTCGGTGCCGCGTGTTCTGTGGCGTGGGCACGATGGTCAAGCATCTCTTCGGACCGTTGGCGTATCAATGGGGTGTTGCGATGATCTTCTTTCTTCTCGCAGTCCTGTGTGTGGATCTGGCAATCCGCCGGGGCATTCAAGATCGCTGATTGCCTCGGGGTTGTGAATTGCCCCGGCCGGGGCATCGTCCTGCGCGCGATGCAGATCACCCAAGAGGCGACATCAGCCATGCAGGGTGAAGCCCGCCCTTACCCGGCAGCCAACCGCAGATACCGCAGATGCAACTGCTCCACCTGCGCCTGCAGGTCATCCGGATGGCCATCATTGACCACCACGTCATCGGCCAGCGCCAAGCGCTGCGCGCGGGTGGCCTGGGCGGCGATCATCTGGTCGGCCAGCGCGGCGTCGATGCCGTCGCGCTGCATCAGCCGGGCGTGCTGCACGGCCTCCGGGGCATCCACCAGCAGCACCCGGTCCAGCCAGGGATAGGCTTGGCGGCCGCCGACTTCGGTCAGCAGCGGGATCGCCGCCAGCGCATAGGGGCTGGCGGCCTGTTCGCACTGCTGCTGTATCAGCCGGCGGATGGCCGGGTGGGTGATCGCTTCCAGCGCCGTCCGCTCGGCCGGGTCTGCAAAGATGTGGGCACGCAGACGCGCCCGGTCCAGGCTGCCGTCGGCCAGCAGCATGTCCGCGCCGAAGCGTTCGGCAATCAGGGACAGGGCAGGGCTGCCCACCGTCACCACCGCGCGTGCGGCAAGATCGGCGTCGGCCACGACAATCCCCAGCGCCTCGAAGCGCCGGGTCACCTCACTCTTGCCCGAGGCGATGCCGCCGGTCAGGCCGACCACATACCGGCTCATGGGGACTCCCCTCAGCGCAGCCCGCTCATCACCAGATACTGGTTCAGCAGGGGCTCGCCCCACATGAAGAAGAGCCAGCCGGCCAGCGCCAGGTAGGGGCCGAACGGGATCGGCGTCGCTCGGTCACGACCACGGCTGTACAGCCAGATCGAGCCGATGAGGGCGCCCAGCACCGACGACATCAGGATGATCGGCAGGATGCCCTTCATGCCGCACCAGGCCCCCAGCGCGGCCAGCAACTTGAAGTCGCCGTGGCCCATGCCTTCCTTGCCGGTCAGCTGCTTGAACAGCCACCACACCGACCACAGCGACAGGTAGCCCAGCAGGGCGCCGAGCAGGGCCGGTTTGGCGGGCATGTACAGGTTGTCGATGCTGCCGATCAACCCCAGCCACATCAGGGGTAGGGTCAATTGGTCCGGTAGCAGCTGGGTGCGCAGATCGATGCCGGACAGGGCGATCAGGAAGCAGGTCAGCACGATCGCACCGAAGCCCTGCCAGCCGAAGCCGAACTGCCATACGCAGGCCAGCACCATCACCGCGGTCAGCGCTTCCACCAGCGGGTACTGGATGGAAATGGGCGCCTTGCAGTGGCGGCACTTGCCGCCCTGGATCATCCAGCTGAACAGCGGGATGTTCTCGTACCAGGCCAGCTTGTGCTTGCAGTGTGGGCAGTGCGAAGGCTCAACGACGATGCCCGGCGGGGGCGGCTCGTAGAAGTCAGGTTCTTCCAGGACCTCGCGCGCATCGCGCTTCCACTGCCACTCCAGCCGCTTGGGCAGGCGCAGGATGACGACGTTCAGGAAGCTGCCCAGAAGCAGTCCCAGGCCGGCCGCGGCGGGATAGCCGAGGCCGGGATGCTGGTCGAGAAATGCCATGTATGTTTTATCCGACGACGGCGCCGAGCTTGAAGATGGGAAGGTACATGGCAATCACCATGCCGCCAACAATGGTACCAATGAACACCATGATCATCGGTTCCAGCAGGCTGCTCAGGGCATCCACCGAATTGTTGACCTCCTGCTCGTAGTACTCGGCCACCTTGAACAGCATGGCATCCAAGGCACCAGCCTCTTCGCCGATGCCGGTCATCTGGATGACCATGTGCGGGAACAGGTTGGTCTGTTTCATGGAAACGTTGACCGGGTAGCCGACAGACACGTCATCGCGCATCCGCAGCACCGCCTCTTCATACACCGTGTTGCCGGTGGCGCCAGCCACGATGCCGAGTGCCTCCACCAGCGGCACGCCCGCCTTGAACGTAACGGCGGTGGTGCGGGCGAAACGGGCAATGGCGCTGTTGTGCATGATCTGGCCGATCACCGGCACCTTCAACACGAACCGGTCCATGGCGTGCTGCATCTTCGGCGAACGCTTGTAGGCCATGACTGCACCGACCGCCATTCCGATCGCAACAATCAGCATCAACCACCACCACGACACCATGAACCGCGACAGGTTCACCACCAACATCGTGAACGCGGGCAGGTCGGCGCCGAAGCTCTTGAACACATCCTCGAACTGCGGCACCACGAACACCAGCATGATGCCGCTGACCAGCATGGCCACCACTACCACCATGATCGGGTAGAACAGCGCCTTCTTGATCTTGCCCTTCAGCGCCTCGATGTTCTCTTTGTAAGTGGCTACCGTGTCCAGCACGGTTTCCAGCACACCGGCGCCCTCGCCGGCCCGCACCAGGTTGCGGTACAGCTCATCGAACTGCACCGGATGCTTGCTGACCGCCTCATACAGCGAGGAGCCGCCCTCGATATCGGTGCGGATGGTGTCCACCATTTTTTTCATACGCGGGTTTTTGTGCCCGCTGCCGATGATGTCCAGTGCCGATACGATCGGTACGCCGGACTTCATCATCGTGGCCATCTGCCGGCTAAAAAAGGCGATGTCCCGCGGTTTGATCGGCTTTCCGGCAGCACCGAACAACGGTTTGGGCTTCGTTTTTACCGTGCCTGGGTTGATGCCTTGGCGGCGCAGTTCGGCCCTCAGCAGGTTGGCATTCTTGGCCAGCTGCTCGCCCTTCATTTTCACGCCCCGCTTGTCGGTCCCCTCCCAGACAAACGGCTGCAGCTCCATGGTGGCGCGCGCCACCGGTTCTTTCTTGATCGCACTGCGACTGACAGACATGTTGGCTCCCCGGCCCGCCATCCCCAGACGGGCATCCAGTTGCCGATGGTAGCGGGTTCATTGCCGTCTGGGCAGTTGCCGAGCGGGCCGGAATGCAATTTCGTGCCGGCGGCCGACCAAAGGTGACGCACTGCGTCACATTGCCGCGTCCATCGCAGATTCGCATTCGGGGGGTTCACATCCACGAAATTGCTGCCATCATGGGCGCGGGGAAATCCAGGGGGAGGCGTGCCGGGGTTGGCACGCAACCTGCGTTGATCCACCCGCAGGGCACAGGACCCGCTCAACCGGCGATGCCGGCTCGTTACCTGTGTACTGAAATCAACCACCACTATCTTGGGGATGTACCACAATGAAGAACCAGAAGGGCTTCACCCTTATCGAACTGATGATCGTCGTCGCGATCATCGCCATCCTGGCCGCCATCGCACTGCCGGCTTACCAGGACTACACCTCGAAGTCGAAGGTCACCGCTGCCCTGGCCGACCTGGCCTCGCACAAGACCCAGTTCGAGATGGAAAAGAGTGCAGGTCGCGATCCGAATCCGAATAGTGCTGGCTTCCAGGGCACCTCGACCGGCAGCTGCTCGACGATCGCCGTGGACGGTGATGGTATGACTTGCACCATCCGTGATCCGGGCCGCATCGGTTCCGCCTCCACCATCGCGTTGACCTACACGGATTCGGTTGTTGATGCTACCACTGGCGCCATCACGACTGCCGGCGGTTTCGCCTGTGTCACCACTGCTGTTGACGCCAAGTTCAAGCCCAAGGGCTGCAGCTGATCGACATGATCAATGGGGGGCGTAGGAACTATTCTTCCTAGCCTTGCATGCGATAGTCACAAGGCCCGCTTCTGCGGGCCTTGTGCTGACCGAAGCATGAAAATCGAGCGGCATACAGCAATGGGGATTGCTGGATAAGACAGGGGGAGTCATGAATACGCAAAAGGGCTTCACGCTCATCGAACTGATGATCGTGGTGGCCATCCTCGCCATCCTGGCGGCCATCGCGACGGTGGCGTTCCAGCCTTACATTGTGCGCACTCAGCTGACCGCTGCGCTGGCTGATATCGGCCCGGGCAAGGGCAAGGTCGAGATCCTCATCAATGATGGCCGTCCGGCCAGTTCGGTAACACCAGAACTCATCGGCGGCTCTCAGAACGCGCATTGCTCGGTAGTCGAGGCCGAGCTCAGCGAATCAGGCGTCGGCCACATCAGCTGCACGCTGAAAGGCCACAGTGCCCTGGAAGGTAAAGACCTGATCCTGCGCCGCTCCGCCGAGGGCATCTGGAGCTGCGACGGCAGCGCATTCGAAGCGCGCTATCGACCAGCTGGCTGCTGATTCAACTACGGACCGCCAATAGGATGTCGGCGAGCCGTTGACGGGGCTATCATCCCCGGGGGAGTCAGGATCGTGTCTGCCGGGCCGGGAGTGCCGGGCAAGGCAGTCATGCTCAAGGATTGGCGATGCCGCTGGCCATCGGGTCGCGACAGGTTCTGCTACCCCGCGCTGTGCCTTCGGAGGGCGCACCGCGCTGCCAGACCCATGAGCTAAGGATTCATATGACCGCCGTTACCACCGCCAATCTCGTCGGCATCACCGGCCTGGCCCGCCGCCTCGTACAGGATGGCGCGTTGGACGAAGTCGCTGCCCGCGATGCCATGGCCAAGGCGGCCGCTGCGCGCCAGCCGCTGCCAACATGGTTCGCCCAGAACAAGGTGGTCGGCGCTGCCCAGCTCGCGGCCGCCAACTCACTCGAGTTCGGCATGCCGCTGTTCGACGTATCCACATTCGACAGCAGCCAGAACGCGATGAGCGTGGTCAGCGAAGAGCTGCTGCGCAAGCACAACGTGCTGCCGCTGTTCAAACGCGGCGGCAAGCTGTTCGTCGGCACCAGTAACCCCACCCATTCTCTGGACGAGATCAAGTTCCACACCAATCTGGTGGTGGAACCGATCCTGGTGGATGAGGATCAGATCCGCCGCACGTTGGAGCAGTGGCATGCCAGCCACGACACCATGGGCGATGCGCTGGGCGGTGACGATGACGGCATGGTCAATCTCGATGTTGGCGGTGGCGACGACGACATGGCCAGCACCGACAGCGGCATCGACGCCAAGGGCGACGATACCCCAGTGGTCAAGTTCGTCAACAAGGTGTTGGTCGATGCCATCCGCAAGGGGGCGTCGGATATCCACTTCGAGCCCTATGAAGACGACTACCGCGTGCGCCTGCGCATCGACGGCCTGCTGAAGATGGTCGCGCGCGCACCGAACAAGCTCAACCAGCGCATCGCTGCGCGCCTGAAGGTGATGGCGCAGCTGGATATCGCGGAAAAGCGCGTGCCGCAGGATGGGCGCATCAAGCTCAACCTGTCCAAGACCCGACAGATCGACTTCCGCGTCAGTACGCTGCCCACCCTGTTCGGCGAGAAGGTGGTGCTGCGTATTCTCGATGGCAGCGCGGCCAAGCTGGGCATCGACAAGCTGGGTTACGAGCCGGACCAGCAGAAGCTGTTCCTGGACGCCATCCACAAGCCGTACGGCATGGTGCTGGTAACCGGCCCGACCGGTTCGGGCAAGACGGTGTCGCTGTATACCGCGCTGGGAATCCTCAACGATGAGACCCGCAACATTTCCACCGCCGAAGATCCGGTGGAAATCCGCCTGCCCGGCGTCAACCAGGTGCAGCAGAACAACAAGCGCGGCATGACCTTTGCCGCCGCCCTGCGCTCGTTCCTGCGGCAGGATCCGGACATCATCATGGTCGGCGAAATCCGCGACCTGGAAACCGCCGAGATCGCGATCAAGGCGGCGCAGACCGGCCACATGGTGCTGTCCACGCTGCATACCAACGACGCGCCGCAGACCATCGCGCGCCTGATGAACATGGGTATCGCGCCGTACAACATCACCAGCTCGGTGACGCTGGTGATTGCCCAGCGCCTGGCGCGTCGCCTGTGTTCGAACTGCAAGCGCCCGGCCAATCTGCCGGAGCATGCGCTGCTCGCCGAGGGCTTCACCCAGGCGCAGCTGGACACGGGCATCGAGCTGTATGAGGCGGTGGGCTGCGATGAATGCACCGAGGGCTACAAGGGGCGTACCGGTCTCTACCAGGTGATGCCGATGACCGACGAGATCGCGTCCATCGTGCTGGCGGGCGGCAACGCGCTGCAGATTGCCGAGGCTGCGCAGGCGATCGGCGTGAATGACCTGCGGCAGTCGGCGCTGAAGAAGGCGGCTGCGGGTGTGACCAGCCTGGCCGAAATCAACCGCGTCACCAAGGATTGATCCCTGCAGGGCAAGAGCCCTGCAGGGACACCTCGGCAGAGGTCAGGGGCGCGGCGGGCAACCGTAGGCGAGTACTCCGTCGCGGTTGCACAGGTTCTGCAACCGTGCGGGGTCGAATGAGCCGTTGTTCAGATAGGTCGAGCCGTTGTTGCGTCGGCAGGGAATCTGCATCTGGCATCGGCCGGCAACCACTTCCACGCTGTTCACCATGCAGGTGAGGTAGGCCTCGGACCGCGCGAAGTTTTCCTGGCACACCAGCGGGGTCGTCTGGGCACTTGCATCGGTGCTGTGCAGGAGGCTGATGCCAGCCAGAAGAGCGAGAGCGAACAGTGGTTTCATGACGTGTACTCCTTGGATTGGAAGGAGGACACAGGGTGCACGTGCGAGCTCACGGATCACTTCGGAATGGTTGCAATAGCAGCTGCTCGCGATCAAAAACAGGCGCTGGTCGCGAACAGACTGTGACCTTCGTTGCGGCAAACCCCAATCATGCGCTGCCACGCATCGTGGGCCTCGATGCGGCGCGGGGCATTTGCGACTGCTTGCCTCCGTCGTGCCCTGCACGTTGTCGGTCAGCGCTGGCGGCGCCAGCGATGCATCCGCGCCGCGTATGGGCCTTACTCCATCCCCAGCTTCTTCAGCTTGTAACGCAGCGCGCGGAAGGTGATGCCCAGCTGCGCGGCGGTACGGGTCTTGTTCCAGCGGTTTTCTTCCAGCGCGCGCTGGATGGCACTGCGCTCGAGCTGCTCGATGTACGAGGGCAGGGCGGCGCTGCCCGGGTGCAGGTCGACCACGGCTTCGGCATGGGCAGCGCTGCCCGGTGAACGCGGCGCGTGCTGCGGCAGGCGCAGGTCGTCGGCGCCGATACGGTCTTCCTCGGCCAGTGCCAGTGCGCGTTCCAGGATGTTCTCCAGCTCGCGCACATTGCCCGGGAAGCCGTACTGCGCCAGCGCGTCCAGTGCCGAGGGCGCCAGCAGCGGGGTGGCGCGGCCGTGGCTGCGGGCCAGCCGTGCCAGGATTGATGCGGCCAGCGCCGGCAGATCCTGGCGGCGCTCGCGCAGGGGCGGCACGCGCAGTTCGATGACGTTGATGCGGTAGTACAGGTCGTGGCGGAAACGCCCGTCCTCGACCAGCTCGGCCAGATCCTTGTGGGTGGCCGAGAGGATGCGCACGTCCACCGGCTCTTCGCTGGGCGCGCCAACCGCGCGCACCGATTTTTCCTGGATCGCGCGCAGCAGCTTCACCTGCATCTGCAGCGGCAGTTCGGCCACTTCATCCAGGAACAAAGTGCCGCCGTGCGCGGCCTGGAACAGTCCCGGCTTGTCGGCATGGGCGCCGGTGAAGCTGCCCTTGCGATGGCCGAAGAACTCGCTCTCCATCAATTCGGTGGGGATGGCGCCACAGTTGACCGGTACGAACGGCCCGGCTGCACGTGCGCCCTGCGCATGGATGGTGCGCGCAACCAGCTCCTTGCCCACGCCGGATTCGCCGAGGATGTAGACCGGTGCCTGGCTGCGCGCGACCTTGCCGATGGTGGCACGCAGCACGTCCATGGCCGGCGATTCGCCGAGCAGGCGCGCGGCCTGTTCTACGGCGGGGCCGGTAGCGGGGCGTTCGCTGTTGTTGAGTTCCAGCGCATGCTTGACCAGGCCGCGCAGCACGGTGATGTCCACCGGCTTGCTGACGAAATCGAACGCGCCCGCCTTCAGTGCTTCCACTGCCAGGTCCATGCTGCCGAAAGCGGTGATCATCGCTACCGGCGTGCGCGGATAGTGCTGGGCGATCTCGCTGACCAGTTCGATGCCGTTGCCGTCGGGCAGGCGCATGTCGGTGATGCACAGGTCATAGGGATTGCTGGCCAGCAGTTCGCGGGCTTCGGCGAGGTTGGCGGCGGTGCTGATGCGCAGGCCCATGCGGCCGAGGGTCAACACCAGCAGTTCGCGGATATCGCGTTCATCGTCGACGACGAGGGCGCTGCGGGTTTCGTTCATGGGTGGGAAAGATAGCCGAGGGGGTGGGATGCGACAAATGTTTGACGCACGAAATCAGTCCGGAAACAGGGTGTGCGGGCCAGGCAGAACCAGGCGGAAGCAGGAGCCACCGGCGGGGACGGGGATGTAATCCAGTCGTGCCTGGTTGGCGCGGCACAGCTCGCGGGCGATATACAGGCCCAGGCCGGTGCCGTGCTCGGAAGTGGTGAAGAAGGGGCGGAACAGCTGCGCGGCGACGGTCTCGGGAATGCCCGGGCCGCGATCCATCACGTCGATCACCGCACTGCGTTCGTGCTGGGCCACACGCAGCCGCACGCGCGCGGGCTGCTCGCCGATGCGACCGTACTTCAGGGCGTTGTGCACCAGCACGGTCAGCACCTGGTACAGGTGGCGCGGGTCGACCTGGGCCGGCACCGAGGTGTCGTTGATGATCGGTTCGATGCTGTCGGTCTCCAGCGTCTGCCCCTGCTTGTACTCCAGCACGAAACGGCGCACGAACGCCGCGAGATCGACGTTTTCCGGATTGGCGCGTTCGCGCCGGGCCAGGCCGAGCACGCTCTCAACGATGCCGTTGGTGCGTTGGCACTGCTGGTGGATGATCTGCAGCAGGCGGCGGTCGCTGTCATTGAAGCCGGTGCCTTCCTCGAGCAGCTGCACGGCGTAGTTGATGGCCGCCAGCGGGTTGCGGATCTCGTGGGCGAGGCTGGCCGAGAAACGCCCCATCGCCGACAGTGTGAGCGATTCGGCGCGGCGCGAGACCACGCTGGAGTCATCCAGGAACACCAGCACCAGGTCGCTGCCGGCCAGCAGGCGGGCAAAGCGCGGTTGTACTTCCGGCTGGTCGGGGTTGAGCTGCAGCGGCATTTCGTCCTGCGCCCAGCCGTTGCGCCAGCGTTGCAGGCGTCGGGCAAGTTCGGGGGCGACGCTGGCCAGGTCGAGGCGGCCGGAATCACTGTTGCCGTCGCTGTCGCCGAGCAGGATCGAGGCGGCCTCGTTGGCCAGGGTAATGCGGTTGTCGGCGTCCACCACGACCACGCCGGTACGCATGCGGCGGATGATCAGTTCGTTGATCTGGAACAGGTTGGCCACTTCGTCGCCACGCTGGTTGGCCAGCTGCTGGTTGCGGCGGGCGCGGTTGCCGACCTGGTAGCTGATGAAGGCCAGCGCCAGGTAACTGGTGGCGAACATCGCCAGCTCGGCCAGGGTGCGGGTGGGATCGCCGCCTTCCAGCACCTTCCACAGGTACTCGGCGGCGGTGGCGACGCTGGCGGCCAGCGCCAGCACCAGGCCCCAGCTGAGCGGCAGCAGGGTGGCAGCGGCGGCGATGTTGAACAGCAGCGACATCGAGATGCCGGCGCTGGCACCGGGCAGGGCGTGCGCCAGCAGGCTGGCGGCGACGATATCCAGCAGCACGCCGCCGACCACGATGGGCCGCAGCCAGCGCTCGTTGCGGCCGATCACCAGCAGCAGCAGCGACAACAGCAGGTAGGCGGCGCCGACCGAATAGGCCAGGCGCGGGTGATGGGCTTCGCCGCTGATCGCCGACAACGGGCTGTACAGCAGGGCGGCGATGACCGAGGCGATCAGCACCCGGTACAGGGCGAAGAAATACAGCTCGCGCCGCGGTATCGATTCGATGCGGTCGATCAATGAAGCACTGGGTGACACGCCGGAACTCCCCTTCTGGCTGCCTGGAACTGGATCATGACGGCGGTGGGCCGAACCTGCCCGACGTCCCCCGATCGTCGGATCTGCTCGCTGCCCGGTTGCCGGCACCGTGGGCTCGAATTTACGGGGCCAGTATAGGGCGCCTGCACCGGGCTGGGCTGCGCAATCGGCCGGGGCCGGCACGGGGGCTCTGGTCCAGGCCGTGCCGCAACTGCCTGAATGACCATGGAAATCTGGCCGGGTGCGGCCTTTTGTCCATACTTCTTTGCGCCCCGGCGCCGGCTCGGCCACAATAGTGGGCCCGCCGCGGTCCATGCCGGCGCCCCGCCGGGGCCCTGAGGAATTGCGTGCGGTCGTTCCTATTCCCACGGTGACGCATGAATTTCCACGAATACCAGTCAAAACAACTGCTTGCCGAGTACGGCATCCCGGTCCCGGCCGGCAAGGTCGCTGCGACCCCGGACGAAGCTGTTGCCGCTGCCAACTCCCTGGGCCAGGGCCCCTGGATGGTCAAGGCGCAGATCCACGCTGGCGGCCGCGGCAAGGCTGGCGGCGTCAAGTTCTGCAAGACCACCGACGACGTGAAGGCCGCTGCGGCCAAGATGCTCGGCACCAAGATGGCCACCTACCAGACTGCTGGCGTTGAACTGCCGGTCAACCTGGTGCTGGTGACCACCGCTGGCGAGATCGTCAAGGAACTGTACCTGTCGGTACTGGTTGACCGTGGCACCAAGACCATCACCTACATCGCTTCTTCGGAAGGCGGCGTGGAGATCGAGCAGGTCGCCGCTGAAACCCCGGAGCTGATCCACTCGCTGAACGTCGACTTCGTCGAAGGCGTGCAGGGTTACCACGGTCGTGATTTCGGCTTCAAGCTGGGCCTGACCGCCAAGCAGGCCGGCCAGTTCGCCAACATCATGGTGAACCTGTACCGCCTGTTCAACGAAAAGGACCTGGCGCTGGTTGAAATCAACCCGCTGGCCATCCTGGACGACGGCAACCTGTACGCGCTGGACGGCAAGTTCGACAGCGACGACAACGCCGCGTTCCGCCAGAAGGCGCTGGTCGCCATGCGCGACAAGACCCAGGAAGATCCGACCGAAGTGATCGCTTCGGAGCTGGACATCAACTACGTCACCATGGACGGCAACATCGGCTGCATGGTCAACGGCGCCGGCCTGGCCATGGCCACCATGGACGTCATCAAGCTCAACGGCGGCGAGCCGGCGAACTTCCTGGACGTGGGCGGCGGTGCCAACAAGCAGCGCGTCATCGAAGCGTTCAAGCTGATCCTGTCCTCGGACAAGGTCGAAGGCATCTTCGTCAACATCTTCGGCGGCATCGTCCGCTGCGACATGATTGCCGAAGGCATCATCGCTGCTGTGAAGGAAGTGGGCGTCAAGGTTCCGGTCGTGGTGCGCCTGGAAGGCACCAACGTGGAAGAAGGCAAGCAGCTGCTGCGTGACAGCGGCATGGCCATCATCCCGGCCGACAACATCAACGACGGTGCCAAGAAGGTCGTCGAAGCTGTCAAGAACGCCGCCTGATCCGACACCGAAGGAAATCCAATGTCAGTTTTGATCAATAAGAACACCAAGGTGATCGTGCAGGGCTTCACCGGCCAGCAGGGCACCTTCCACGCCACTCAGATGATCGAGTACGGCACCCAGGTTGTCGGCGGCGTGACCCCGGGCAAGGGTGGCACCACCCATATCGACCTGCCGGTCTTCAACACCGTGGCCGACGCCGTGCAGAGCACCGGCGCCAACGCTTCGGTCATCTACGTGCCGCCGCCGTACGCGGCTGACGCGATCCTGGAAGCCGCTGCTGCCGGCATCAAGGTCATCGTCTGCATCACCGAAGGCATCCCGGTGCTGGACATGCTGCGCGTCAAGAACGTGCTGACCCGCTCGCATCCGGACACCGTGCTGATCGGGCCGAACTGCCCGGGCGTCATCACCCCGGGTGAGTGCAAGATCGGCATCATGCCGGGCCACATCCACAAGCCGGGCAAGATCGGCATCGTGTCGCGCTCGGGCACCCTGACCTATGAAGCGGTCAAGCAGACCACCGAAGTCGGCCTGGGCCAGTCCACCTGCATCGGCATCGGTGGTGACCCGATCAACGGCCTGAACTTCGTCGACTGCCTGAAGCTGTTCAACGAAGACCCGCAGACCGAAGGCATCATCATGGTCGGCGAAATCGGCGGCGACGCTGAAGAAGCCGGTGCCGAGTACATCAAGAACCACGTGAAGAAGCCGGTCGTCGGTTTCATCGCCGGTGCGTCGGCTCCGGCCGGCAAGCGCATGGGCCACGCCGGTGCGATCGCATCGGGCGGCAAGGGCACTGCCGAAGGCAAGTTTGCTGCAATGGAAGCTGCTGGCGTCGTCACCGTGCGTTCGCCGGGCGACCTGGGCGCTGCCATCGCCAAGCTGGTCAAATAAGATCGACTGCCTCCGGCAGACGATTCTGTAGAGCCGAGCCCACGCTCGGCTGCCTGAAACAGAAAGGCCGCCTCCGGGCGGCTTTTCTGCGTCTGCAATGGGGTCAGATCCCTTTTGCCATGCAAAAGGGATCTGACCCCAGCGTTACAATGGCGGCATTGCAACCACAGGCTGGATTCCCATGGCTTCGATCCGCATCGCGATGGCGCAGTTCGACTTCCCGGTTGGCGACGTCGCCGGCAACACCGAGCGCATCATCGAGATGATCGGCCAGGCGCGCGACGAGTACGGCGCCGGGCTGGTGATGTTCCCCGAGCTGGCAGTCAGCGGCTATCCGCCGGAGGACCTGCTGCTGCGCCCCGGCTTCCTGTACGAGTGCGAGCAGGCGATGACCCGCATTGCCGCGGCATGCCGTGGCATCACCGCCGTGGTCGGTTGGCCGCAGGCGGCCGGTGCGGTGGTCTACAACGCGGCCAGCGTGCTGCGCGATGGCCTGGTGGAGCAGACCTACCGCAAGCGCGAGCTGCCCAATTACGCGGTGTTCGACGAGCGTCGCTACTTCGATGTCGATCCCGACGGTGGCAGCTGCGTATTCGAGGTTGATGGCATTCCGGTGGGCCTGCTGATCTGCGAAGACCTGTGGTTCGCCGAGCCGCTGGCCGATACGGTGCGGGCCGGTGCGCAGCTGGTGGTGGTGCCCAACGCTTCGCCCTACGAGCGCGGCAAGCATGCCCAGCGCGATGCGGTGCTGGCTGCACGCACCCGCGAAAGCGGCGCGGCCATCGCCTACCTCAACGTGGTGGGCGGCCAGGATGCGCTGGTGTTCGATGGTGCATCGGTGGTGGCCGACGGCGATGGCACGGTGCATCCGGCCGCGGCGGCCTTCGTCGACCAGTGGCTGGTGGTGGAGTACGACGGTGCGACGCGCCGCTTCATGCCGCACGTGTGGTTGGACGACGGCGACGAGAGCATGGATGCGCTGGCCTGGCGCGCGGTGACCCGCGGCATCCAGGACTACTGCAGCAAGAACGGCTTCAAGAAGGTGTGGCTGGGCCTGTCCGGCGGCATCGACTCGGCGATCGTGCTGGCGATGGCGGTTGATGCGCTGGGCGCGGAGAACGTCACCGCCGTGCGCCTGCCCTCGCGCTATACCGCCGGCATGTCCAACGACCTGGCCGCCGAGCAGTGCGAGGCGCTGGGCGTGAAGCTGGAAGCCGTTTCCATCGAGCCGGCATTCCAGGGCCTGATGCAGGCGCTGGCACCCATGTTCGAGGGCACCACGCCGGATGTGACCGAAGAGAACCTGCAGTCGCGCAGCCGTGGCGTGATCCTGATGGCGTTGGCCAACAAGTTCGGCGGCCTGTTGCTGACCACCGGCAACAAGAGCGAGTACGCGGTCGGCTACGCCACGATCTATGGCGACATGTGCGGCGGCTACGCACCGCTGAAGGATCTGTACAAGACCGAGGTGTTCGGCCTGTCCAAGTGGCGCAACACGGTGGGCGGCGCGCCGGTGATTCCGCCGGCAGTGATCAGCCGCCCGCCATCGGCCGAACTGCGCGAGAACCAGACCGACCAGGACTCGCTGCCGGCCTACGATGTGCTGGACGGCATCCTGTACCGCTACATCGACCAGGAGCAGTCGCGTACGGAGATCGTTGCCGCCGGCTACGACGCGGCGGTGGTGGATCGTGTGCTGCGCCTGGTGCGCATCAGCGAGTGGAAGCGCCACCAGGCCGCGCCCGGCCCGAAGGTTTCGCGTCGCGCGTTCGGGCGTGAGCGCCGGTACCCGATCAGCAACGGCTACAAGGGCTGAGGGCTGGTTGCGGGGCCCATCCAGAGTGGGTGCGGCCCCTGGTCCGCACCGTTCAGGATGAGGTGCATGCCCCATCCACGCGTGGCGTGGATCTGCCAGGCAAAAAAAAGGCCCCTTGCGGGGCCTTTTTTCTTACTTCTTTTCCAGTCGCGCGTTGCGCTGGCCGGTGGCGGCGGACTTCTCGCCGGCAAACGGGTTCAGCTTGCGGATCATCCACGGGTACTTCGGCCACTTGCCTTCCAGCCACGGGTGGTCCGGCTGGTTCAGCTGCAGGACGCGGCGGGCGTCGTCGGCCAGGGTCTTGTTGCCCAGGTGGGTGTAGGAGTCGGCCAGTACCGCCACGGCATCGTTCTGGAACGCGCTCTGCGGGTAGGTTTCCAGCAGGTAGTTGGCGCGGCCGGCGGCCGAGACGTAGGCGCCACGGCGCATGTAGTACAGCGCGTTGTCGAGTTCGTGCTGGGCGAATACGTCACGCAGCACCAGCATGCGCTGGCGCGCGTCGGCGGCATAGCGGCTGTTGGGGTAGCGGTCGACCACGATGTTGAAGTCTGAATACGCCTGGTGCGGCGTGGACAGATCGCGGCGGCTCGCGTCCAGTGACCATACGCGACGCAGGAAAACCGTATTGCGGTTGGAGTTGGCCAGGCCGCGCAGGTAGTACAGGTACGCGATGTTGCGGTGGGTCGGGTAGGTACGGATGAAGCGGTCGATGCTGGACACCGCGTCATCGTGCTTGCCGGCCTTGTACTGGGCATAGGCCGATTCGATCATCGCCTGCTCGGTGTACGGGCCGTAGGGATACTGTGCCACCAGACGGCGGAAGCTGGCTTCGGCGCCGCTCCAGTTGCCGCCTTGCATCAGCTTGTGGCTCTTTTCGTAGAGCTGTTCGACCGGGGTGCCTTCATCAGGGCGATCGCCCTTGGTGCCGCGGTTGCAGCCGGTGGCGACGATGACCAGCACCAGCAGAAGGGCGGTCAGGCGGACGGGCGCGGAGAGCAGGACGGAGCGTCGGATCATGGGGTCAATGCGGGACGCGGCTGGAATACGAAGGGTCGATGATAGCCTAGTGTCCTGTCCAGCGACTGAAACCGGCTCGCCGGGACCCCAAAATTTCAAAGATACCCCCCTGCCATGTCTGAACAACCCTCCGAATCGGCCCGCCAGGCCATTGTCCCCGACACCTCCGCCGGCCGTCGTTTCGACGCAGTCGTGGCCGAGCTGTTCCCCGAATATTCCCGCTCCCGCCTGACCGAGTGGATCAAGGCCGGCGACGTCCTGCTGGACGGCGCGCAGGCGCGGCCGCGCGACGCCCTGCGCGGTGGCGAGGTGGTCACCCTGCAGGTGGTGCTGGAAACCCAGACCACCGCCGAGCCGGAAGACATCCCGCTGGACGTGCTGTTCGAGGATGAGCACGTGCTGGTGATCAACAAGCCCGTTGGCCTGGTCGTGCACCCCGGTGCCGGCAACCACAGCGGCACGCTGGTCAATGCGCTGCTGTACCGCGACCCGTCGGTGGCGGTGCTGCCGCGCGCGGGCATCGTGCATCGCCTGGACAAGGACACCAGCGGCGTGATGGTCGTGGCCCGCACCTTGGAAGCGCAGACTGCGCTGGTCGAGCAGCTGGCCGCCCGTGACGTGCACCGCCAGTACCTGGCCGTGGTGATGGGCGCGCTGGTGGCCGGTGGTACGGCGGATGCGCCGATCGACCGTCACCCGCGCGACCGCCTGAAGATGGGTGTGCGCGAGGATGGCAAGGAAGCGGTGACCCATTACCGCCTGCGCGAGCGCTTCCGCGCGCATACCGCGCTGGAATGCCGCCTGGAAACCGGGCGTACCCACCAGATCCGCGTGCATATGGCGCACCTGCGCCATCCGATCGTGGGCGATCAGCTGTACGGCGGCGCGCTGAAGCTGCCCAAGGGTGCCAGCGACGAGCTGGTGGCCGCGCTGCGCGGCTTCAAGCGCCAGGCCCTGCATGCAGAGACCCTGGAGTTCGTGCACCCGATCAGCGGTGAGCCGGTGCGCAACACCGCGCCGGCGCCGGCTGACATGCTGCACCTGATGAAAGTGCTGCGCGAAGACAGCGCAGCCTTCGCCGAACGCGAGCGGAACCGCTGGTAATGACGACCGCGCTGCCACTGCAGCAGGCCGATTGGCCGACGCCCCCGGGCGTGCATGCACTGACTACGCGCCGACGCGGCGCGGGGGTCTCGCCCGAGCCGTTCGCACAGTTCAACCTGGGCAACCGGCATACGGCCGACGGTGACAGCCCGGCCAATGTCGAGCACAACCGGCAGTTGCTGCAGCAGGGGCTGGCGCTGCCGTCGGCGCCGCATTGGCTGCGCCAGGTGCACAGCAGCACCGTGCTGCGTTTTGCTGCGCCGCCGGTGGAAGGGGCCAGCGAACCGGTAGCCGATGCCGCGGTGACGTCGGTGCCTGGCGTGGTGCTGGCGATCCTCACCGCGGACTGCCTGCCGGTGGTGTTCGCCGCTGTCGATGGCAGCGAGGTGGGCGCCGCCCATGCCGGTTGGCGTGGCCTGGCCGACGGCATGCTGGAGGCCACCGTGGCCGCCATGCAGACGCCGCCGGCACAGCTGCGCGCGTGGCTGGGCCCGGCAGCGGGACCGGCCGATTACGAGATCGGCGAAGAGGTGTACCACGCCTTCGTCGGCCACGACGCGGCCGCTGCGGCGGCCTTCGTGGCAACCCGCCCCGGCCACTGGAAAGTGGACCTGTTCGCGCTGGCGCGACAGCGTCTGCAGGCGGCGGGCATGGAGCTGGGCAACATCCATGGCGGCACGGTCTCGACCATGGCCGATGCGGACCTGTACTCGCATCGCCGCGACCGCCGTACCGGCCGGATGGCGACGCTGGTGTGGATGGACTGATGCGGGGGGATCGCGCTGCGGGTGTAGAGCCTGGCGGCGTGATCGTCTTCGACGGCGTCTGCGCGTTGTGCAGCCGCTGGGTGCGCTTCCTGCTGCGGTTCGACCGGCAGGAGCGCTTTCGCTTCGCGGCAATGCAGGGCGCGCAGGGCAGCGCGTTGTTGCGGGCGCACGGGCTGGACGCGCACGACCCGACCTCGTTCCTGCTGTTGGACGGGCAGGGCGCGTGGACCGATACCGATGCGATCCTGCGCGTTCTGGACGCACTGGGCGGTGGTTGGCGCCTGGCGGCCGTGCTGCGCGTGCTGCCACGGCGGTGGCGCGATGGTGCGTACCGCGTGCTGGCGCGCAACCGCTATCGCTGGTTCGGGCGCCATGACGCCTGCTTCCTGCCGACGCCGGCACAGGCCGCGCGCTTCCTCGATTGATCGCCTGTTGTTGTAGAGCCGAGCCATGCTCGGCTGGCTCTTGCGCAGAGTAGAGCGGAGCAATCGAGCATGGCTTGACTCTACAAAAGCCAGCCGAGCATGGCTTGTATGTTCCTCCCGGCTCCTACGAGGTATGTAGGAGCCAGGGTGGAGGGACCGTCAACATGATATCTGCGGGTAGCAGCCGACAGACGAGCCGAGCGA